>SYAK01000443.1 GCA_005788935.1 Pseudomonadota bacterium | reverse complement strand
GCGCGCGCGGCGGGCGAGCATCGCCGAGGCGACGGCCGAGGAGTCTGGCGCACCGAAGCTTGACCTCAGCGACCGCGGCATCCCACGGCTCGACGTGAGCGACCCGCCTTCGCTATGATCGCGCCGTCCTGAGACCCTCTCGGGCCCCCCCGTGACAGCCTGTGGAGCCGCGTCTCGCGCGTCTCCGGGAGCATGCGATGTCCCACTTTTCGTCGGTCAAGACCAAGATCCGGAACCTGAGCGCGCTCGAGCGGGCGCTGAAGGACCTCAACTACGAGTGCACCCTGGCCGAGGAAGGCCAGACGGTGCAGGTCCGTGGCTACCAGGGGCAGAAGATGGACGCCGTCGGGTGCATCAAGGCCTCGAAGACCTACGACATCGGCATTGTCAAGACCCTCGACGGCACCTACGAGTTCGTCGCGGACTGGTGGGGGGTCGAGACCACCCGCGGGGTCGCCGAGGAGGACTTCATCAAGCAATTGACGCGGCGCTACAGCTACCACGTCATCATGGATGAGGTGAAGAAGAAGGGCTACACGCTCGAGACCGAGGAGACGACGGACAAGGACGAGATCCGCATCCACGTCCGCTCGTGGTCGTGACCGTTCCGTGACGCGACGAGGGGACTGAACATGGCAACACGCAAGGACATCTTCTTCACCATCGACGACAACGGCGAGGTGCGCATCGAGGTCAAGGGCGCGCCTGGCGCCGACTGCACCGCGCTCACGAAGGAGATCGAGGAGGCCCTCGGCCTCGTGACCGACCGGCAGTATACCGGTGAGTATTACCAGCAGGAAGAGACGCAGCAGATCGAGCTCGGTGGCGGTGATCGCTGACGCGCCCGCGGTGAGCCCGGAGGCTGTCGGCGACGCGGTCCCGCCGCTCGACCCGTTCGCGGGGCACCTCGCCTTCGCCCACGGCGTCCGGGGGACGCGCTTCCGGCGCGGGTGGTTCGGCTTCCTTGACAGCCGCCCCGAGCCGCTTGACGTGCGCGCCGACAAGGTGCTGAACCTCGAGGCGTTCGGGGTGCAAAAGCAGCTCATCATCAAGCCGCCGCGCCCGATGCGCGAGGATGAGTACCCAGCCGACCTCGACGACCGCATGAAGACGGACTGCGAGCGCCAGTTCATTCTTCGTAACATGCGTCGCGTCGAGCGTGAGGTCGACCTGACCGAGAAGCCGCCGTTCGACCACAAGCCTGTGGACGCGGGTGGCTTCGAGTTTCCGAAGCTCGCGTCAATGGCGGAGGCCTACGCGGCGCCCGAACTGCTCGACGCGGTCAGCCCGCAGGTCATGGCGGACGCGTCCGCGTGGCGCGGCACCTTGCTCGCGGTGATGCGGTGGGAACGCTACTTCTGCAAGGAAATCAAGGACAAGTTCCCGGGTCCGATGTGGAAGCACGACCCTGACACGAACCCTGTCCCGCCAGATCCCGACGCACCCGAGGCCGAGCCTGCCCGCTGACCTCTGGGGACCCTCAAGACCAGGAGACCCGACCGTGCTGCTGCAGGACGTCGTCGCGCTGAGGCGCGCCCTTCACCGGATCCCCGAGCTGTCCTTCGCCGAGCACCGCACGAGCGCCTTCCTGAAGGAGGCCTTCGGTGGCATCGGCCTCGCAGACCGCCTGCGCCCGGTCGGCGGCACGGGCTTCGTGCTCGACATCGCGCCTCGGTCGGGGGTGGCCGAGGCCACCCTGCTGTTGCGGGCCGACATGGACGCGCTGCCCATCACCGAACTGACCGGGCTGCCGTTCGCGAGCACGCACCCGGGCTGCATGCACGCCTGCGGTCACGACGCCCACATGGCGAGCCTCGCGGTGGCGGCCGCCCGCCTCGTCGCCGAGCCGCCGGAGCGGGTGGCGGTCCGCGTCCTCTTCCAGCCCGCCGAGGAGGGCGGGGGAGGGGCCCTCGCGTGCATCCGCGACGGGGCGCTCGACGGCGTCGACATGGCCTTCGGCATCCACGTCTGGAACGAGCTGCCGATGGGGGAGATCGTGCTGACGACGGGCGGGGTCATGGCGGGCGTCGTGGCGTTCACCGTCGAGGTCCGCGGGCAAGGCGGGCATGGCGCGATCCCGCACCTGGCGCGCGACCCGATCGTCGCGGCCGCCGAGTTCATCCTCGCTGTCCAGACCATCGCGAGCCGCCGCGTGGCCCCCGTCGAGCCCGTCGTCGTGACGGTTGGCAGTGTGCACGGCGGGGACGCGTTCAACGTCATCCCGGGTGTCGTGACGATGTCCGGGACGGTGCGGGCCTACGACACCGCGACCCTCGACCAGGTCGAGGCCGCGATGCGGGAGATCGCGGCGGGCGTCGGGGTCGCGACCGGGACGCGCATCGAGGTCGGCTGGACCCGGACCTCACGCCCCACCGTCAACCATGCGTCCGCCGTCGCCATTGCCCGCCAGGCCGCCGGGGTCGTCGGCGGGCCGCGCCGCGAGGGCTACCGCACGATGGCGGGCGAGGACTTCGGGGAGATCCTGCACGTCGTCCCGGGCTGCTTCGTCCTCATCGGCAGCCGGGAACCCGAGGCCGACCATGTCGAGCCGCATCACTCGCCGCGGTTCGCCATCGACGAGCGTGTCCTAGCCGTGGCCGAGCGGATGCACCGGGCCGTGGTCGCGGTGGCCGACGGGGACCCGCGCGCCATCGTCAGGAAGGCGGAATGAACGCAGTTCGTTACGCGGTCGCCCACGGCGTGCTCCATCGCCTCGTCGGCGACGAGGTCTTCGTGCTGATGCCCGACGGGCGCATCCACTGGCTGCGCGAGGCGACGGCCCAGACGCTCTGGCTCGCGCTCGCCGCGCCAGATGCCCCGCCTGACGTGTCGGCCCTCACCGGCCGCCTGACAGGCGAGTTCGACGTGGCGCCCGCGCAGGCCGAGGCGGACGTGCGGGCCTTCGTGGAACGCCTGGTGCGCGAAGGGGTTCTCGTCGCGCTTCCGGCCTGAACGCGGCCCGCGCACGATGGGCGTCCGTCCACGGCAGACTCGGCGCGAGCCGCACCGCGGGCCATGGCCCCGCGCCGCAAGGCGTCGGGGACGGGTTGACTCCAGGCTGCGGGACATCTAGGCTGTGGGCCTGTGGCCCCGCAACAGGACCTTACCATGATGAAGCCCGTCTCGCGCCGCGCGCTCCGTACGATGCGCAGCCTCGCCACCCCCGTCTGCTCCGCGGTCGCACTCGCGGTCGGCGGGTGTGATGGCTCCGAACTGGTCCGTCCGCTCGGCGCTACCGCTGAACCCGAAGCCCCCGCGGCGGCGCTCGACTTCGCGTTTCAGCTCGCCGAAGCGACCGTCGGCCTGGGCGTCGACACCGTCACGCTCGACCGCGCCGACGAGAGCCCGGCCTACTTCGGCGAGGCCGGCTTCCAGGTCGACGTCGGGGCGCTCGCCATCGGGCAGGAGGCTGGCGGGCTCTTCCGGCTGTCGCTTGATGGCGAGGTGCTCGCCGAGATCCCCGGGGCCGGCTCCGTCCTCGTCGGCGGCCTCTTCCGCTCGGTGACGCTGCCGTTCCGCGAGGTCCCGCTGCAGGTTCAGGTCGCGTGGTTCGAGACCGAGGTCGATACGGACGGCAACGTGGTCACGGACGCGGAGGCCACCCTCGTCGCCGAAAAGACCGTGACCCTGACCGGCGAGCCAGCCGCCTGCGAGGTCGCCATCAGCGTCGACGCGAACGCAGCGGGCTGCGCGCCGCTGACCGTCGACCCGACGTCGGGCGAGCCGGGCGACCTCGGGGTCGCGTGGAGCGTCACCCGCCTCGCGGGCGCCTGTGACGCCATCTCCGGCACGGTCTCTGGCGACGACGGAGCTGTGCTCGGCGAGCTGTCGGGCACCTTCGACGAGACTGGCGTCGCGCGGGGCTTCCTGGTCCTCGGCGCCGCTATCGAGGCTGGTACGGGCGAGCCCTCGCGCCACGAGCGCAGCCTCACCTTCGCGGTCACGGCGACCGACAGCGAGCCTGTCGACGGGACAGATGCGCCCGGGCAGGCCGAGCTGACGGCGCGCGCGGACAACACCCCGCCCGACGCGGCCTTCGTGACGCCGCTCGCGGAAGGCGCCGCGGTCGTGCGGCTCGAGGACGACGCGGACCCTGCGACCGACGGCCTGCAACTCGTCCCGAGCGGGCAGACGACGGCTGTCGACGCCGTGGCGGCGACCCTCGCGCGCGACGGAGCGGCCGGTGAGGCGGTCGTGCTCGCGGGTCCTGGCGCGTTCGTGTTCCCGGCCGAGACCTTCACGGGCGACGCGGACGTGACGCTCGCCATCGCGGTCACAGACGCCTGCGGCAACGTGGGTCGTGCCGAGCAGCCCACGCGCGTCCTCGCGACACCTGGCGCCATCGCCATCGCCAACCCGCGCGTCGACACCCTGCTGCTCGCCCGCGATGACGTCGACCCAGCGACCCGCTTCAGCTACGAGACCGAGGTCGTCGTCGGCATCAGTGGCGCGACCCCCGGCCTCATCATCAACGTGACCTGCGACGGCCTCGTGAGCGGCCTCGTGGTCGGCTCGCTGACGGTTGACGAGGTCTCGGACGACGGGACGTACGCGGTGCCCGTGTCGATCCCGGTCGACACCCTCGGGACCGACGTGACCTGCACCGCCTCCACGAGCCTCGGAACCGCCTCAGAGCCGGTCGCCATCGTGGTCGCACTGCCCGCCCCGACCCTTGGCGTCGTCGCGCCAGCCGACACCGGCACCGGGCCGCAGTGCATCGCGACGTCGACGATCCCGGTCAGCCTCCTCGCGAGCGACCTCGAAGGGCGCGACGTGACGCTCGCCTTCGGCTCCGGGGACGCGGCGGTCATCGGTCAGGTCGCCGACGGCGCGTTCAGCGGCGAGGTCGAAGTGCCGGCTGGCACGCCCGATGGCCTCCTCGCGCTCGCCTTTGACGCCGAGGACGCGCTCGGCAACCGCGTCTCCGAGTCCCAGGGGGACCCGACGGTGACGGTCCGGCTCGACCGCGCTGCGCCTCGCGTCTTGTTCACGAGCCCGACCGCCGCCAGCCTCCGCGTCGACCAGGTCCCTGACGCCAACCCCGAGGCTCCCGGCTATCAGGTCGTGCTCGGCGGCAGCTACGTCGACGCAGCCTTCGCGGCGGGCCTGAGCCTCGGCGGCTGGGTCTGCGTCCTGCCCACGTCCGCCTCTGGCGAGCCCGTCCCGGCGGGTCCCTGCGCGGCGGTCCAGCCTGACGGCAGGTGGCAGCTCGAGCTGCGCCTCACCCGTGGCGACAACCTCGTGACGCTGCAGGCGGTCGACGACTGCGGCAATGTCAGCGCTGAGGCTGGCCGGATCCTGCGCCTCGACAGCGACTACGATTTGCAGGTGACGACGCCCGCCGATGGTGCGGTGCTGCTCGCGGGCGACGATGGAGACTCCGCAACCGCGGACGTCTTCGAGGGACTCGTCGGCGTCACGGCCCCGTTCGTCAGCGTCGGCGATGTGTTGACGGCCTGGTGCCGGACGGACGCCGAGGGGGCGGTCGAGGTGGCCGTCGGTGCGCTCTCGGTGTCGGGTCCGCTCGATGCCGCTCGCGCGTTCGAGATCCCGGTCACGGTGCCCGTTGGTGCCATCGGATCCGAGACGCGCTGCCGCGTCATCCAGACAGGTGGCGATGACCTGATGTCGGCCGATATCGCGGTCGTCTTCGCGATCCCGGCGCCGACCCTGGCCTTCACGGGCCCGACCGAGGCCGCCTGCTTCAACACGAGCGCCGTGGCCTTCGCGGGCACGGCGAACCGTCTCGACGGCCAGTCGATGAGCCTCGTTGTCGGCGACCTTCAGACCGAGGCGACCGTCGCGGCCGGGGCCTTCGGTGGTGTCCTCGACGCGGCGACCTTGCCCGACGGCGGACCGTGGACCCTGGTCGCGTCCGGGACCGACCGGTTCGGCAACCCGGTCGCGGCGGTGACGACGTTCACGCTCGACCGCGTGGCCCCCGTGCTGACCCGGGTCGCCCCCGACCTCGCGGTCGACCCGTTCG
>SYAK01000442.1 GCA_005788935.1 Pseudomonadota bacterium | reverse complement strand
GCCCCCGGAGGCTCAGGCGGCCCCGGAGGCCGAGGCGCCGGACACACGGCGCCTGACGCAGGCCACCACAGCGGGGGGCATGGTCACGCCGATCGCGCCCGCCGACTCCGCACGCCACCAGAAGTGCCAGTTTTGCGGACGTCCTGCCTGCTGGCTCAGTCGGAAGACGACCCGGGCACCACTTCGAGCACGCCCCCACCTCCGTGCTCGTGCTCCCCGAGCTGGGCCCGCCCTTTGAGCTATAAGGTCTGATCGCCTGCCAGATGGTGGCGACACGCGCTACTCGCCGTTTCCACGCGCAAACTGGCCACCGTCTACACTACCGTGACCCATCAGTGACGCCGGGAAGACGGCCGAGGGGCTGATGTGGAGAGTCGGCCGTGGAGGTGAACCATGGCGGGTCGGAAGGTGAGAGGGGTGGAGGACGCGCGGGCTTGCATGAGGGCGGTGGCGCAGAGCGGGCAGACGCGGCGGGACTGGGCGGTGGCGCACGGGGTCGACGCGCGGTCGCTGCACTTGTGGGACGTGAGGCTTCGGCAGAACTCGGTGCCGGCTTCGCGACCGATGCCGGCCTTACCGGAGCCGAGGCCGGTGCGCCTCGTGGAACTCGTGGCCCAGGCTGCGCCCGAGGAGCCAGCGACCTATCGGCTCGTGGTCGGGGGCGTGCGTATCGAGGTCGACGAGGGCCTCAGCGAGGCCGTGCTGACGCGCCTCCTGCGGGTGGTGACGGCGTGCTCGGCCTGACGCCGACGGTGCGGGTCTTCGTCGCCGCAGAGCCGATCGACATGCGCGGGACGTTCGACGCGCTCGCGGGGGCGGTCCGGCGGCTCTCGCTCGACCCTCTCGACGGGCACCTGTATGTGTTCCTAAACCGGCGGTGGCGACTCGCGAAGGTGCTCTGGTTCGATCGCTCGGGCTACTGCGTGCTCGCGAAGCGGCTCGAGCGCGGCACTTTCCAGCTCCCCGAGGTCCCGATTGGCGCGAGCCAGGTGCAGGTCGACGCAGCGACGCTCGCGTCCCTGCTGGCGAGGCTCGACTTCAGAGCGGCTCGCAAGCGCTGGCTTCGCGGTCTTGCGGGCGGTTGAGCCTCGGCTCCGGACCTCAGGGCATTTTCCTGCATTTGGGGGATCGACAAGCGGGATCTGGTGTGATCCTGTCGCGTTGTGACCAAGCAGGAGCGATACGCCGAGAACAGGGCGCTCAGGGCTGAGCTCGCTCAAACCACCGCGAAGCTCGACGCATCACTCGCCGAGTTGCAGGCGATGCGCGCGCGGTTCGACGCGCTTCTGGCGCAGGGGGCGCGCAACAACGAGCGCCTCGAGGAGCTGACGGCCGCGGTCCTTCGCCGCTCCCGGAGCGCGCCGAAGCCGCCGGCACCAGCCGCCCCGAAGACCCTCGACGATGCGAGCAAGGCCGCCTACGAGTGGCGCCCGAAGGCCCCCGAGCTCCCAGCGCGCGAGCCGAAGCCTAAGGCCACACCCAGGCCGACCGGGCGCAAGGCGCTCCCTGCACACCTCCCGGTCGAGGAGCACGTCTTCCGACCCGACGCCTGCGCCCATTGCGGTGGCACATTGCTCGACCTCGCCGACGAGGTGGTCGAGGAGAAGCTCCACGTCGTCGAGACCTACCACCGCCGCCGCGTGGTGCGCCGCAAGACGTGCCGCTGCCGCGCGTGTGGCGAGCGCACGACCGACCGCTCGCTGCCTGCCCCCCAACGAGCGCTCGAAGGTCACCTCCGCCTCGCTCGCGTGGCTCGTCACCTGGCGTCATGGCAGAAGTTCTCGAGGCTTGTGCCGCTTGACCGGCTGCGTCGCGACCTCGCCTCCCAGGGCATCGAGCTGGCGATGAGCACGCTCGTCGGCTTCATCGAGCGCGGCGCCGACCTCCTCGAGGCCATCAACGGCCATCACTGGCGGCTGCTGCTCGCAGGCGCCTGGATGGCGACCGACGGGACCGGCCTCAAGGTGCTCGTGCCGACGCTCAAGGCCGCCCACAACGGCTACCTCGAGGTCTATCGCCGCGACGACCTCGTCGTGATGCAGTACGAGCCGACCAAGGACGCGGCGACCCTCGAGGCCAAGCTCGCGCCCTTCAAGGGCACGCTCGTGAGCGACGCAGAGCACCGCTACAACGGCGTCCACGCCCGCGCCGACATCCAGGAGGCCGGCTGCAACGCCCACGGGCGCCGCGCTTCCGCGACGCAGAAGCCGTCCAGCCAACGCTCGCCGCCGAGGGAGGCGCCTTCATCGCGGCCATGTACGAGGCCGAGGGCCGAGCCCGGGAGCAGGGGCTTCAGGGCGACGCCCTCTGGGGCTGGCGCCAGGCCCGGATCCGCCCCATCGCCGAGACGTTCAAGGCCTGGCTCAGGGCGACGAGGCCGACGCTCATACCGACCGACCCCCTCGCCGCGGCCATCCGATACGACGAGAACCACTGGGATGCGCTCTTCCGCTTCGTCGACAACCCACTGATCCCCATCGACAACTCCGCCTCCGAACGCGAGTTCCAGAACGTCGCCAAGCTGCGCCTCAACATGCTCTTCGCAGGCGGCACCGAGGGCGCACACCGCGCCGCGACCCTCCTCGGCGTCGTCGCAACATGCCGCGCCATCGGCCTCAACGCGCAGGCCGACCTCACCTGGGTCTTCGACCGCGTCGGTACCCACCGCGACCTCTACGCACTCCCGCTCGAGCGCCTGACGCCTGCCGCCTGCAAGGCCGCCCTCGCAGCCTGAGCCGGCCCCCGTCCGAGCGACGTCAAGCCGCCCTCGCCCGTTCGGCCCAAGCACGCACGCCCCCGCGACGAGTCTCCCAGACCCCTCCGATCGTGGCTACCCGGCGTGGCTGATCGGTCACCCCGGGCCGACCGGCCGTCGGCAGCCACACCGCTCGCCCGCTGTCAGGGGAACGCGGTCCTCACGAGGCGGAGGCCGGTCGTCTCGTTCCGGTCGCCGACCTGCATGCCGAGGCGCCAGGCCGCGCGCACGTAGCGGGCCGGGAATGACCACGCGCCGCCGCGCACCGTCCGGGCTGGCGCGTCGACGCGCGTCCGATGCGGGTCGACGCCGCCTGGCGCGAGGCCGCTGTCCCACCCGTCCCAGGTCCACTCCTGAACGTTGCCGAGCATGTCGAAGAGGCCCCACCAGTTGGCACCCCGGAGCGCCACCATCTGCGGCCCTGACACCCCGCCGCCGCACCACACCGCGATCGGGTCGAGGTTCGGCTGCAGGCCTGCACAGCCACCGACGTCCCCCGACAGGTTCCCGAGCCAGGTCGCCCCGGTTCGACTCGAGCGGGCGGCGTACTCCCACTCGGCCTCGGTCGGGAGGCGCCAGCCGCGACACGCATAGGGGTCTCCATCGGGCAGCACCGGCAGGCGCGCGCCGCAGTCGAGGTCGCCCGCCTGCCACGTCCCCGAGCACAGGCTGCCGTCGGGCTTGTTGTTCACCTCGCCGTAGCATGCGGGCAGCCCCTGCTCCCGGCTCAGGGCGTTGGCGTACAGGATGGCGCTCCACCAGGTCACCGACTCGACGGGCGCGAGGTCGGCCGCGTTGACGAGACTGCAGTCGCGGGCCGCGCTGTCCCGGAAGGCTGATGGGTTCACGCCGCCCGAGCGCCGCTTCCACTGAAGCTGGGTGACCTCGGTCGACATCATCAAGAACGGCCGCGTCAGCGTCACGCTCGACTGCCACTCGTCGGGCCCACGCCCGAGCTCATCGGGCGGCGACCCGATGGTGAAGGCCCCTGGCTCGATCCGGACAACCGCCTCGCCCGGCTCCGACGCCCGCCAGCGGGCGTACAGCGAGTGGTTGCCCGGCGTCGTGACGACCGTCTGCGGCCCGATGAGCGCGGCCTGGCAGCCTGCGTTGCTCCACCAGCCTTCGAACACGTAGCCCGGGCGCGACGTGGCAGGGAGTGCGCCATACGGCGCGCCGAAGGTCACGGTGATCGGCGATGGCGCCAGGTAGGGGCTGCGCGTATCGAAGCTGACCTGGTACGCAGCGGCGCTCCAGCGCGCATGCAGCATGTGATCGCTTGCAGTTGAAACGATCGTGGCGCCCGAGACCGCGTTTCCGAGATCGCCATCTCCGTCGAACCAGCCTTCGAAAAGGTAGCCGACGCGCTCGGGGGCGCACAGGACGCCGCCCGTCATCGCGCCATACGTCGCGCCGAAGGTCACGGTGAGGCTTGCGCAGGCGCTGCCGCCCTCGCTGTCGAAGCTCACGGTGTAGCTGTTCGCGGTCCAGCGGGCATGGAGGACGTGGCTCGCCTCGGTCGCGACGAGGGTTGTCGCGGTGATTTCCGCCCCGCCAGCCGCCGGGGTCGTCCACCAGCCCCGGAAGGTGTGGCCCGCCCGTGTGGTTGTCGGCAGCGCGCCGTAGGGGGCGCCGAAGCTGACCTCAAGGCTCGCTGGCACCGGCGTCGCGCCGCCCTGAGCTTCGAAGGTGACGGTCAGGCGTTTGGCCGTCCAGCGCGCATGCAGCATGTGAGTGCTTGCAGTTGAAACGATCGTGGAGCCGTCGACGACGGTCCCGGTGCCGCCGTCGCCCGTCCGCCAGTCGCCGAAGTCGTAGCCGGTCCGCGTCGGGGCGCACAACGCACCGTACGCCGCGCCGTAGGTTACGGTGAGGTCCGCGCAGGCGCTGCCGCCCTCGCTGTCGAAGCTCACGGCGTAGCGGTTGCCGGTCCAGGCGGCATAGAGCGTGTGCGAGGTCGGGCGCGTGACCTCGGTCAGCGGCGTCACCAGCTCGCCCGTGCCGTCGAGGGCGGTCCGCCAGCCCGCGAGCGTGTAGCCTGCCCGCTCGGCCGTCGCGAGCTCGCCATAGAGGCCGCCGAAGGTCACCGTCTTGCCCGGCGGACTCGCGGGGCCACCCTCGCCCGCGTCGAAGGTCACCGCGACAGTCGCCGCGGTCCAGCGGGCGCGCAGCACGTGGTCGTTCGGGGTCGTGACGGGCGTCGCGGCCGTGACCTCGCTGCCCGCGGCCCCGTCGGAGGTCCACCACCCCGCGAAGGCGTAACCCGGACGGGTCGTCGCGCACAGCGCGCCGTAGGGCGCGTCGAAGGTCACCGTTCGACTCGGGCACGCCAGCCCGCCCGCGCTGTCGAAGGTCACCGTCAGGCTTCTCGCCGTCCACCGCGCGCTCAGCGGGTGCGGCCCCGCCGTCGCCACGACGGTCGCCCCCTCGATCGACGCCCCGGCCGCGTCCACCCAGCCCGCGAACGCGTAGCCGGCCCGCACCGGCACGCACAGCGGCCCGCTGCGATCGTAGCGCTCGCCGAAGACGACCGCATGCGTCGCACATCCGCTGCCGCCCGCGTTGTCGTAGGTCACCGTGTAGCCATTGGGGAGCCAGCCCGCGTAGAGGGTGTGGGCGTCGGCCCGGGTCACGCTCGTCCCGGGCGATACCTGCGTCCCCGTCCCGCCCGCACCGGTCCACCAGCCGCCGAAGGCATAGCCCGCCCGCGTCGTCACCGGCAGCGCCCCGTAGCTCGCACCAAAGCGCACCGCGAGCGTCGCCGGAGTGGGGTCCGAGCCGCCCGCGGGCTCGAAGCTCACGGCCACGGTCACCGCATCCCAGTGGGCATGCAGTACGTGATTACTTGCAGTTGAAACGACCGTGGCGGCCGTCACACCCTCGCCGGTCCCGTCGTCTCCGAGGTACCAGCCACCGAAGGTGTGGCCTGCGCGCGTCGGCCCGCAGAGGTCGCCGTAGGTGCTCCCGAAGGTCACGCTGCGGGCCAGACACGCGGATCCGCCCTCGCTGTCGAAGGTCAGCGCGTAGCGGTTCGCCGTCCAGCGTGCGAACAGCGCATGATCGTTTTGTGTTGCAACGGTCGTCGTCGCCGTGACCTGCGTCCCCGTCGCATCTGGTGCGCTCCACCAGCCGTCGAAGGACCAGCCGATCCGGGTCGGCGTGCACAGGGCCCCCGCGACCGAGGCCCCATAGGGCTGCCCGAAGGTCACGGCCAGGTCGACACATGGAGTCCCGCCCGCGCTCTCGTAGCGGACGACCAGCGCCTTCGCCGACCAGCGTGCATGCAGCGTGTGCGCGCCAGCGACCGTCACGATCGTCGCGGCCGTCACCTCGAAGCCTCCCGCGGCCGGCGTCGTCCACCAGCCCGCGAAGGTGTGCCCCGCCCGCGCGGTCGACGGAAGCGCCCCGTAGGCGGCTCCGAAGGCGACCGTCAGGCGTGCGGGGTTTGGCGCCGTGCCCCCCTGCGGGTCGAAGGAGACCGCGAAGGTGCTCGCCCTCCAGCGCGCGTGCAGGACGTGCGCGCTCGCGGTCGCGACGAGGGTGGTCTCCGAGACCTCACTCCCCGTGCCGTCATCGCCCGTCCACCACCCGCCGAAGGCGAAGCCCGCGCGTGTCGGCACGCACAGCGGGCCGCCCGCCCCGTAGGGCGCGCCGAAGGTCACGACCCGGTCCAGGCAGGGGCTGCCGCCCTCGCTGTCGAAGGCGACGGTGAAGGCCCGCGCGTTCCAGCGGGCGACGAGGCTGTGGTCCGATGCAGTCTGGACGAGCGTCGCAGCCGTCACGGGTGCGCTCCCGAGGTACCAGCCGCCGAAGGTGTGCCCCGCTCGCGCCGGCACGCACAGGAGTCCGCCCGCGTTCGCTCCGTAGGCCGCTCCGAAGGTCACGATGAGGGTCCCGCAGCCGGCCCCGCCGTTGTTGTCGTAGGTCACCGTGAAGGCCCGCGGGCTCCAGCGCGCATGCAGGGTGTGGTCGCCAGGGTTCGTCACCCGGGTCGCCGAGGTCACCGGGCTGCCGCCAGCTTCTGCCGTCCACCACCCCTCGAAGGTGTGGCCGTCGCGCGCGGGCCTGCACAGCGGGGCCGCGGCGCCGTAGGTCGCGCCGAAGGTGACCGCGACGCTCGGCGGGCACCCCGTGCCGCCGTGGGCGTCGAGCGTGACGTTCACACCGCTCGCCGTCCAGCGGGCATGCAACACATGCTCCGTTGCAGTTGCAACGATTGTCGCCGCCGTCACCGCGCTGCCCGTGCCGTCATCGCCTGTCCACCAGCCGCCAAAGGCGTGGCCGTCGCGGGTCGGGACGCACAGCGGGCCCCCAGACCCGTAGGCCGCGCCGAAGGTCACCGTCCGGGGCGGACACGGCGTCCCGCCCTCGCTGTCGAAGCGCACGGTCAGGCTGTCGGCCGTCCAGCGGGCGTGCAGCACGTGATCCGTTGCAGTTGCAACGATTGTCGCCGCCGTCACCGCGCTGCCCAAGCCGTCATCGCCTGTCCACCAGCCGCCGAAGGCGTGGCCTTCGCGAGTCGGGACGCACAGCGGGCCTCCGGACCCATAGGCGGTACCGAAGGTCACGGTGCTCGGAGGACACGGCGTCCCGCCCTCGCTGTCGAAGTCGACCGTCACGCTGTTGGCTGTCCAGCGCGCATGCAGGGTGTGCGCCTCCGTCGCCGTCACGACCGTGTCCGCACGGACCTCGACCCCCGCGCCGCCCGGTGTGGTCCACCAGCCCGCGAGCGCATGCCCGTCGCGAGTCGCAGCCGGAAGCGCGCCGTAGGGCTGACCGACGGCCACGACCCGCGAGGCCGTTCCGACGAGCACACCGCCCTGCGGGTCGAAGGTCACGACGACCTCGGCGGGCGCCCCGCACACCTCGCCGTCGGGGTCCCGGCAGGCGGACAGTCCGTCGGGCTCGCAGACCCGCGTCCCGGCGCAGTCGCCGACCGCACAGGTCGTGAAGGCCGACCCCGCGATGGCCCGGCCCGAACAGCTGCACGTGGCGTCCGTGTCGGCGAGCACGCACTGGCGCACGGTCGCTCCCGAGGCGTCCCCGATCGCCTCGCGGCAGGCGTAGCCGCCCGGGCAGTCGGCGTCGGCGCCGCACGGGATGCCGCAGAAGCTCCCCTCGGCCTCGCCGTAGCGCACGCAGCGTGCCCCGCTGCCATCGAGCGCGTCCTGCTGGCACTCCCGGTCCTCCGTGCACGGCCGACACAGGTTCAGGGCGGGCTCGATGCACAGGTACGTCGGATCGAGCGTCGGCAGCGTCACGAGGCGGCACTGGAAGCCCTCGGGGCAGTCGGTCTGGCACGTTCGCGAGCACACCGAGCCTCCCGCGCTCGACGGCAGACAATGACCCGAGGCGCAGTCTGCGTTCTCGCGGCAGGCGCAGAAGTCCGGGGCTGGCAGCCCGCCGCAGCTCCCGGCGTCCTCTCGCGCCGCGTCCTCGGGAGCCGCGCTGTCCGCGCCGCCGACCTCACCCGCCAAGTCCTCTGTGACTGCTCCATCCACCCCGACGTTCGCGTCGGGAACGCCGGCATCGTCGACCACGGGGCCGCAGACGCCCGCCTCGCACGCGAGCCCGGGGTCGCAGCTGGCACCTGCGGCGCATTCGCAGCCCGCCGCGCCTTCAGGGCAGCTCGCCGCGCCGGTCTCGTCGTGGCAGCTCGCGCCGAGGGGCATGATCGCGAACATCAGCAAGCCAATGGCCAAGGTTCGGGTACAGGCTCGAGTGGGCATTCTGGTTCTCCTGGGTCGGGGGCGCAGGCGGCCACCCCTTCGGCCGAGGGGCCCCACCCAAGCCGAGATGATATCGCGCGCTTGTTCTTCAGCAAGCCGTGTTTCGACCGTTTTCGGAGATGGCGGCGGGCCGAGCCACGCCGCACGCGCCGCTTCGCCGAGCCCGTCGCCCGCCGCCACGGGCCGCCCCGCAGGGCAATCGAGTTCTCTCACGGGAGCACACCACCAGAGAGCAACTTTAGCAGGTATCGCCGATCGAAGCCTGCTCGCCTGCGAGAGTTTGCAATTCCAAGCTTTCGGTCGGGGTCCTGGTTGATGAGACTCAGCGCGAGGTGCCTCAAGGTGGTCATGTTGGTGGCGGCGTTTCCTGCCCGGTGGCGGGCCTGATCTTCGCCAAAGGCCATATCCAGGACCCAGTGCAGGCCGTTCTCGATGGTCCAGTGACGACGCAGGAACCGTGAG
>SYAK01000441.1 GCA_005788935.1 Pseudomonadota bacterium | reverse complement strand
TGGCGGGCGGCCACGACCACCCCTACCCCGCTCAGCACGGGCCGCTGTTCCATGCGGTCTCCGAGGCCGGCGGGGCGGTCGTCGCGGTCGACTGGCCGACGACGCGCCCGCAGCGCTTCGCCTTCGTGGCCCGCAACCGCGTCATCGCGGCGCTGTCGGACGCGGTGGTCGTCGTGCGGGCGGCGCGCGGGTCGGGCAGCCTCGCGACGGTCCGCTTCGCCCGCGAGCTGCGGCGGCCAGTCGGGGCGGTACCCGGGGCGGTCGGGGTCGCGCTGTCGGAGGGCTGCCACGACCTCCTCGAGGCGGGGGCCATGACCATCGCCTCGCCAGAGGCGCTCGCTCGGCTGCTGTCGCAGGCTTCGGGGCTCTTCTGCGACGGGACGTCGGTCGCCCGCTGGGGGAGTCGCGCCGTCCCGCAACCCGACCCGTGGCATGGCGGAGGCGTGACCGAGGCGAGGCCCGCGGACGGGCCGCCAGACGATCCTCGGGCGGCCGCCGTGCTGGCCGTCATCCTGCGCGAGGCCGGATTGGATCTTGACAGTCTGGCCGAGCGGACCAACGTTCCGCCATCCGAGCTCCCCGGGATCCTCCTCGATCTCGAGCTGACGGGGCGCATCTCGCGGACTGCGGGAGGCCGCCACGTCGGCCTCGGCTGAGCCCGACCGATACGACCCGAACAGGAGCACGCGCTCGCCATGGCCAAGTCACTCATCGTCGTCGAGAGCCCGTCGAAGGCCAAGACCATCGGCAAGTACCTCGGCAAGGGCTATGAGGTCATGGCGAGCGTCGGGCACGTCAAGGATCTCCCGAAGTCGCGCATGGGCGTCGACATCGACGGGGACTTCGAGCCCGAGTACGAGACCATCAAGGGCAAGGCCAAGGTCCTGACCGACATCCGGAAGGCGGCCAAGAGCGCCGACATGGTCTACCTCGCGCCTGACCCCGACCGTGAGGGCGAGGCCATCGCGTGGCACATCTACTCGGAGCTGAAGGTCCCCGAGGAGAAGGTCCGGCGCGTATTGTTCAACGAGATCACGGAGAAGGCCATCCGCGCGGCCCTCGAAGAGCCGCGCGAGCTGAACGCAGACCGCTACAACAGCCAGCAGACGCGCCGCATCCTCGACCGCCTCGTCGGCTACAAGATCAGCCCGCTGCTGTGGGACAAGGTCCGCCGAGGGCTGTCGGCGGGCCGCGTCCAGACCGTCGCGGTCCGCCTCATCGTCGAGCGCGAGCGCGAGATCAAGGCCTTCAAGCCCGAAGAGTACTGGACGGTCGACGCCCGCTTCGGCGCCGCCTCCCCGCCGCCCTTCAAGGCGAAGCTGCTCCGCATCGGCAAGGCGAAGGCCGAGCGCGTGAGCCCCGAGCTGGCGAAGGCGGCCGTCGTCGCCGTCAAGGGCCAGCCCTGCGTCGTCAGCGAGGTCAAGAAGCGCGACCGCAAGGTCGACCCGCCCGCCCCCTTCACGACCTCGCGGCTGCAGCAGGAGGCGGCGCGCGCGCTCCGCTTCACGGCCAAGCGGACGATGGGCGTCGCACAACGCCTCTACGAAGGCTGCGAGCTCGGCGACCTCGGCGCGGTCGGCCTCATCACCTACATGCGTACCGACTCGACGCGGCTCAGCGATGACGCCGTGACAGCTGTCCGCGAGTTCATCGGCGCGAGCTACGGTGACAAGCACCTGCCCGAGAAGCCCCGCGTCTACAAGAGCAAGGGGCGCGCCCAGGACGCCCACGAGGCGATCCGCCCGACGTCGGTCGAGCTGACGCCCGAGAAGGTGAAGCCCTTCCTCGAGGACGAGGAGTTCAAGCTCTATCGACTGATTTGGCAGCGCTTTGTGGCCTGCCAGATGTCGTCTGCGGTCTACGCCTCGACGACGGTCGACATCGAGGGGGCGAGCGAGCACGTCTTCCGCGCGACCGGCTCCATCCTGAAGTTCGACGGGTTCACGCGCGTCCACCAGGAGACGCACAACCCCGAGGAGGAGGAGGAGGCCGAGGGGGTGCTCCCGCCCATCGAGAAGGGCGACAAGGTGGACCTCCTCGAGGTCGAGGCGAAGCAGCACTTCACGCAGCCGCCGCCGCGCTTCTCCGAGGCGACGCTCGTCCGCGAGCACGAGGAGAAGGGCATCGGGCGCCCGTCGACCTACGCGGCCATCATCTCGACCCTCCAGGACAAGAAGTACGCCGAGAAGCGCAAGGATCTGCGCTTCCAGCCGACCGAGCTCGGGGTCATCACGAACGACCTGCTCATCGAGGCCTTCCCGAGCTTCTTCGACGTCGGCTTCACCGCGAACCTCGAAGACCAGCTCGACCACGTCGAGGAGGGCACGACCGACTGGCGCGGGCTGCTCCGCGACTTCTGGGGCGGGCTCAGCGAGACGCTCGAGACGGCGAAGACCGAGATGCGCAACGTCAAGCGGGAGGAGGAGAAGACGGAGATCCCCTGCCCGAAGGACGGACATCTGCTCGTCGTGAAGTTCGGCAAGAACGGCAGCTTCGCAGCCTGCTCGAACTACCCCGAGTGCCGCTTCACGAGCGAGTTCGAGCGGCAGGACGACGGCACCATCAAGCTCGTCACCGAGCACCGCACCGGGCGCCCGTGCACGACCTGCGGCACAGGCGAGCTCATCGAGAAGAAGGGGCGCTTCGGGAAGTTCGTCGGCTGCACCAACTACCCCGAGTGCAAGCACACGGAGGCCATCTCGACAGGCGTCAAGTGCCCGAAATGCGGCGAAGGCACGATGGAGGAGAAGCAGAGCCGCAAGGGCAAGATCTTCTACAGCTGCAACCGCTACCCGACGTGCGACCACGCGATGTGGGACCGGCCGATGGCACAGTCGTGTGGCGTATGCGGCAATGATTACGTCATCCAGAAGATGAACCGCGGCGGGCCAGGCAAGATCATGTGCCCCGCGTGCTCGAGCGTCGTCGGCGGCGATGAAGGCGCCGAGGCGGACGCCGAGGGCGCCGAGGGCTGAGCGGCGCGCGATGATGGTCAAGCGCCGGACGATGCGGGCGAACGCGCGGGATGCGACCGAGCGGGGTGGTGACGACGCGGGCGTCGGACCCGAGACGCCTGCGGGCGGGGTCGAGGCGTTCCTCGCCCGCCTCAAGGCGCAGTGCCCGCCGGACCGCTGGGAGGCGACACGGGCGAGCTTCGCGGCCGAAAAGCCGCTCGTCCTGCGGCTGAACCCGCTGGTCGGCCCTGTCGGGGCCACCGAGGAGGCGCTCGCGCGGCTCGCGGAGACGGCCGCAGTCGAGCTCTGGCCGCTGTCGCGCGAGGTCGGTGCGTGGGTCGTCAAGCTGCCGACCGGGGTTTCGCGGCAGGTGGTGACCGACAGCGCGCTCGTGACCGGGGGCGCGGCGTACGTGATGAACCCGTCGAGCCTGCTTCCAGGGCTCGCGCTCGCACCCGAGCCGGGCGACGCCGTGCTCGACCTGTGTGCGGCCCCTGGCGGCAAGACGCTGCACCTCGCGGCGCTGATGCGGCTTGGTGCTGGCGGCGGGAGCCTCGCGGCGGTGGAGGCCGTCAAGCCGCGCTTTTTCAAGCTGCGCTACCTGCTCGACCGCTTCGGGGCGCCCTCGACGAAGACCTACCTGAAAGACGGCCGCGACGTCGGCGCCGCCACGGGGCCCCGCTTCGACCGCGTGCTGCTCGACGCCCCTTGCAGCTCGGAGGCGCGGCTCGACCTCACGGACCCGACGTCGTTTGCGACCTGGAGCCCCGACAAGGTGCGGGCCTGCGAGCACAAGCAGCGCGGGCTGCTGCGCTCGGCCTTCGCCGCGCTGAAGCCGGGCGGGCGCCTCGTCTACTGCACCTGCAGCTTCTCGCGGGCCGAGAACGAGGACGTCCTCGCCGACTTTCTCGCGGAGGCCGGCGACGCAGCCGAGGTCGTCGACGCGGGCCTCGATGGCCTCGCATGGGCCTCGGCGCCGCCGCTCGGTCCTGGCGGCAGCGCCGACGAAGCGTGCGGACCGCTCGGGTTCACGCGCCGCGTCTGGCCTGACGCGCTCTGGGACGGCTTCTTCGTCGCCGCGATCACGAAGCACATGCCTGATTGAACCCACCTGTGTGGCATGCGCGGGCCTTTCGGGGGCTGCGCGGACGCCGAGGGGTGGACGCTGTGGCCGCTGACATTCAGCGACAGCGGTCGTGGCAGGCCTTGCGGTCACCCGACCGCGCGCCTAATGTTCGCCGTTTCCGAGCCGAAGGACACGCGCGATGCCACCGACCCCGTCCTGTTCCCGCCCTGCTCTCCTTGGGCCGCTGTTCGTCATCGGGGTTTTGGCCGCGGCCTGCGAGACGCCCGCGCGGCCGCGTCTCGGCGAGACCTGCAGCGAGGAGGCCGAGTGCCTCGGGAGCATCTGCGGCGGCGGACGCTGCCTCGACCCCGAGGGCGATGAGGACGGCGACGGGCTCGTGAACCGCGTCGAGGTCGCGGTCGGCTCGGACCCGCTGCGGGCGGACACGGACGGGGACGGGATCGGGGACGCGCCCGAGGTCGGCGACGAGACGGCGCCAGCCGATGCCGATGCCGACCGGCGCCCCGACGTCGTCGAGAGCCGCGTCACAGACAGCGACGGCGACTGTCTCCCCGACCAGTTCGACGCGACGACCTCGCCGCGAGGCGGGCCTGGCGACCCCGAGGACCCGGCGGTCGCGGCCCTCGAGGACCTGCTGTGCCCCGACGCGGGCGTCTGCGATGGGGCCCCGGAGCGACGCCTCGTCTGCCCTGACGGGCCTGGCGAGGTCGGCTGCGACGTCTCGAAGGTGCCGGGTCATGAGGCGGTCGAGGCGTCCTGCGACGGGCGCGACAACGACTGCGACGGCGTGACCGACGACGACCACCTGGACACCGACGCAGACGGCCTCGCCGACTGCGTCGACCCCGATCTTGACGACGACGGCACCCTGAACGCGGCCGACAACTGCGTGGCGGTCGTCAACGCCGACCAGCACGATGACGACGGCGATGGCGATGGCGACGTCTGCGACGTGCCCGAGGCACCGCGCGTGACGGCGGTCACGCCCGATGCGCGGGGTCGGGACGCCACCCCGCGGCTCGACGGGACCGCGGACCCGCATCATCGCGTGCGGGTCCACGTCGATGATCCGACCTGCGGCGGGCGCGCGCGGGCCGAGGTCATGTCGGAGGGCGCGGGGACCTTCACGGTCGAGGTCGGCGTCTTCGCGGGGGCGAGCTCGACCTTCTACCTCATGGCCGAAAACTCCGCGGGGCTGCGCTCGGCCTGTGTCGCATCGTCGCTGACCTACCAGCACGAAGATGCCGCCCAGGCGCCGCCCGCGCCTCCGATGCTCATCGTGCCCTCGGGGCCCTCGCCAGCGCCGTTTGTCACCGCTCTTGCGTGCGCGCCCGAGTCCACGTCCGTCCATGTGCTCGTCGACGCAACTGCGCCCTGTGACGGGCCGACAGCCCTCGACAGCGGGCTCGCCCTCGGCCGGGACCCCGCCTTCGACGCGCGCTGTACCGACAGTGCCGGGACCGTGGCCTTCCGCGGCGCGGTGGAGGCCACGCGGAACGGCCTCACGACCGTGCGCGCGCTCGCGATTTCCCCCGAGGACGGCCTCGCGAGCCCCTGCAGCCGCGCCACCTACCTGCACGACGACCAGCCACCCGAGCCTCCGACGGTCACCGAGGTCCTGCCCGCCTCGCCCGCGGTCAGCACCACCGTGACAGCGCGCGTGCTCGCCGAGACCGGGGCCGAGATCGACGTCTTCGTCGCCGAGGGGGCTGACGATGTGGCCTGCGCGGGGGCCGCTGTCGCCCGCGCCTTTGTCCCGGCCTCTGCCTTGCCGCCGTCCGTGCCCGTCATCCTCGCGCTCGACCACCTCGGGTCCAACC
>SYAK01000440.1 GCA_005788935.1 Pseudomonadota bacterium | reverse complement strand
GAGCGCCGAACCATGGCCCGCCGACAACACGAAGCGATCCCGGTCGAGCCACTGCGGGTCGCCTGGTGTCACGTTCAGGAAATCCGCCCAGAGCACGGCCGAAGCCTCCGCCATGCCAAGCGGCATGCCGGGATGCCCGCTGTTGGCGGCGTCGACAGCGTCGAGGGCCAGCGCCTTGATGTTGTTGACGAGACGGTCGGATGCGCGGGAGTGAGTCGGCTGCATGGCCGGCCGTTTAGCGCAACTCGCGGTCGAAGGCGAGGGGCTTCCGGCGATGGCCGTTCAGTCGACGTCGTCGTTGTAGAAGTCGTTGCGTTCCGGGTGGTTGTAGGCGGCGTAGTCGATGACCCACGGCTCGATGTCGGTGCGGTTGTCACGGTAGCGCACGGTGATGGCGCTCGGGACGACCTTGCGGTAGCTCGACTTCGCCGGGAGGTCCCAATTGTCGGCTCCGCCGGCACTGAACAGCGTCAGGATCTTCAGATCGGGCTCGTCACAGTGGACGACATAACCATCGTCGACCTTCTCGTGGCCCCGGATGAGGGTGCGTGCGCCAAGTCGGTGCAGGAAGCTTCGGGCCTGCTCGAGCCCGAAGGAGAACCGGTTCGTGCCGTCCTGGAGCGCCTCCGGGACGTGCTCGGCGGTCGACGGGTCGCTCCAGAGCATCTGGAAACGCAGCTTGGGGTCGTTGAGGCTGCCGAGGTC
Organism: Pseudomonadota bacterium; assembly: GCA_005788935.1. The sequence continues at coordinate 7,280 of SYAK01000440.1, read as the reverse complement.
GGAGTAGCGCTCGCGGATCGACGAGTCGCGCGGGATGCCGCCGTGGACGAACATGATGTCGTCGAAGAACATCATGTCCGGCAACGCGTTGAAGAGTCTCGCGTACGTCTGCAGCGCCTCGGGCGTCGCATAGGGCTTGAAGGCGTCGAGGGCGTCGGCTGGACGGACAGCCGCGTGGACCTCGCCGTCGCGCTCGAAGAAGTACTCATGGTTGCCGCGCAGGAGGACGACGTGGTTCGGATGCGTGATGAAGAGGTCGAGCGCTGCGCGCAAGACACCCTGAAAGCTGTAATTGCCGCGGTCGATGTAGTCTCCGAGGAGCACGAGCATCGGCTCGGGGTGCAGGTGGGGCGCCTTGGCGAAGCGGGCGACCTTGCCAAGGAAATCGGTCTGCATGACGGCGGCCTTCAGGCAGCTGTAGCACCCGTGGAGATCCCCGAGGACCGTCAGCTCATGACCGGTCGGGTGGCTGGGCTGCAGGACCTGCACGTGGCCGTCGAGAAACGAGCCGCGCCCCGCGAGCTGCTGCAGCGTTTGATGACCGGCAAGCCAGCCCGCATGGTTGGCGCGCTTGTTGTTCAGGAGTCGGATGGCCTTCTCCATCCGCTGCACGTCTGCCCGCAGCTGTCGCTCGAAATCGGGCCGCTCGGAGGCCCAGTGGCGCTCGAGGCGCACAAGCGCCTCATGGTTGGCGGTCGTCGGAGCCCACGTGATGTGCGGGTGGATGAAGACGCGGTTGAAGCCTGTCTCCGCGCGCGTCGACAACGACGAGGCCCGCCCGTCTCCGCTCGTCGCCAGGACCGCGAGCAACTCGTCGCGGAACGCGACCTCTTCCGGGTGAGCCACGCCGTCGGCCATCAGGATGGCCTCAATGGCGTCGAGTAGAATCGTTCGGTTCTTGCGGTCGAATGATTCGAAGATCTCGAGGCATCTGACCTTCATGCGGGCCCTGACGAACCCGATGGCGCGCTCACCCTCCCCCGTCGGCTCGTCCCACATCGCGGCGAGCTCTGCGTCGATCCGCTGCATGCGCCGGTCGAGTCGGTCGGTCAGCGCGCCGCGCCGCGCACGCCCCGCGGGGGTCGTGTCGTCTGGCTCCTGCGCCTCGGCGAGGTTCAGGATGAAGTCGTCGATCCAGGCCCGCTCGGCGGCGTCGAAGTCACCATCGATCCAGGCGAACGCGGCCACGAAGTAGAGGACGCCGTCCGCTTCGCGCGCGGCCTCGGCAGAGTTTTCGCTGAAGGTCAGCATGGTTCGGGGCTCCCTCGCCGAGGCTTCGGGCCACAGCGCATCCACGCATCATGGCACGGGCCTGTCGCCTTGGCACCCGGCTTCGCGCGCTAGCCGCAGTCCGGGTCGTCGGTCGGGCAGGGGATGACGGACAGCAGATACTCGCCCCCCCGCTCGTCCCCGCTCGGGCTGACGAAGGTATCGAGCGCCAGGTGCCAGCGCCCGGGCGCGAGCGTCGCCTCGATCACCTGATGGTGGCGCGCGAGGCAGCCCTCGGTGGAGGCCGTCTCGTCGAGCAGGTGGACGTCGACGTCGGTCGCGCCAAGGTCGTGGACGGTGATGCGCAGGCGTGTGGTGGCGGAAATGTCGAGGGCATAGATGAACTCGGGTCCGCGCTCGTCCTGCGTCGCCGCGCACCCGCCGTACATGTCGAGGGCATCCGAAGCGGCCTCGCGGGTGTCGCGCAGATCGTGGAAGGGGAGCCCGGGGATGCGGATCGGGTCGTCGGCCGTGCCGAGCCCGCTGAGCCATTCCTGTGGCGGGTCACCTGGCTCTCCGTCGAGCACGGCGGCTTCGAGACGACTGAGCATTGATAAGAAGTAAAGATTCCGGTTGTTCATGCCGTATCGCAGGCCCTCGGGGGTCAGGACACACGCGCCTCCCGGGTAGGACGCGCTGTGGACCCCGTCCGAGGCGAGGCCGTGGTTCGGCAGGTCCTCGTTGGCGAGCCACATGTCGACGAGCGGGATCTGGCGCCCCTCGGCGAGCCCGCGGATGACGCCGTTGAAGGTCGGGACCCACAGGTCGGCCGCGGCATCGTCGCGGCGCCGCTGGATCGTCGCAAGCACGGGGATGACCCCGCGGTCGATGAGCAGGTCGATGATCCGCCACATGTTTTCGGCGAACGGGAAGAGCGCCGACAGGTGGGTCGCACCGAGTCCGAGGTCGTTCGTTCCGTAGTGGACGAGGGCGAAGCGCGGCGAGGCCGCTGACAGCTCCTGTTCGAGCGGCGACGGGCTGCCCGAGAGGGCCCAGCCGGCACTGACGCCCCCTTTGGCGGCGAGCGAGCTGCGCGAAAACGGGTCGCCCCCGCCCGCGTCGCCGCTCGCGAAGAAATCGCGTGTGGACCGGAGCCGGGTGTGCACGTCGAGGTCAAACGCGTTGCCTGCAAAGCACTTCAAAAAGCCTGAGCTGACGCTCGTCGAGGCGCCGATCTTGCTGAATACATCATCCGACCGGCTCGGGTCGGTTGCCGCAATGCCCTGCAAGCGCTGGACCAGACGCGGTGAAAGCGGCGAGAGCACCGTGTCGTGGGGGTAGCGTTCGGGCTCGGAGGGGGTCGGGCCTGCGTCCTCGCCCGAGTCGACATCCGTCATCGGGCCGGCGTCCACGCCTGGCGGGTCTGGCGCGTCACCGCGGAGGTCGGGGGGCGAGGCGTCGAGTCCGCCCGCGTCGGCTGAGGCGTCGGTGACGCTGCGCGTCGCGGTCGGGGCGCGGTCGCGTGCGAGGAACGTGCTGCGCCGGGTCTCGGGCCCATCCGCGCAGGCAGCGAGGCACCACAGGGCGCATGTGAGCGGCGGCAGGCGTGTCATCATGGCTCGCCACTCTGGACCGTGCCGCGCAGCGAGGCAACCGCGAAGCACGCCTCCAGGCCCGCTCGGGCCGAGTCGGGTTTGCCGCAGCGTGCGCTGTCTGCTAGACTGACAGCCTGAGGCCTACGTGTCGCACGCGCTCCGCGCCCAGCAGCTCTGTCTCCTCGCGATGGCGCTCGTCACAGCCGCCTGCGGCGCCCCCGCGTCTCCGCTCCTCCCTTGGAGCGAGGCCCGCGTCTCTGCGTTCGCGACGTGGCCGGTCGTCGACGCATCCACGCTCGCGGCGACAGCCCGCGCCTCGGGCCGGCCGGTCGTGGCATCGCTGTGGGCCCGCTGGTGCGAGCCCTGCCTCGCCGAGATGCCGGTCCTCGCTGCCTTGGCCCGCCAGACGGGCGCAACCTGGGTCTCCGTCGCCACTGATGCCCCGGACGACGCGCCCGAGCGCACCCTCGCGGCGCTGACGACCGCCGATCGCGGGGCGGACCTCTTCCACGCGCGCGCGCCATCCGGCGGGCCCGAGGCCTTCCTCGCGCCAGCTGGCGTCGCCTGGACGGGGATGCTGCCGACGCACGCGCTCTTCGCGGGCGACGGAGCCTTTGTTGGGGTCCTCGAGGGCACGCTCGAGGCCGACGCAGCGGACGACCTCGCGCGACGTCTCACCCCATGGAGGGTGCCGTGACCGCTTCGCAGACCGAGGAGCACGTCTTCATCTCCGACGTGCACCTCAACGAGATCCTGCCAGCCACCGAGCCAGGCTGGTGGGAGTACAAGCGCGGCACCGCGAGTCAGGACGACGCCCTCGCCTCGTTCATGCGGGCGCTCGAGGCCCGCCGCCCTGCTGCCTTCGCCCGAACGGTCCTCGTCTTCAATGGCGACACGTTCGACTTCGACACGTGCTTTTCCGCGCCTCCCGGGGTCGTGGCGGCCCCGGAGGGCCTGCCGCCCACCGTCCCGGGCTCGGTCTGGAAAATGCGCCGCATCGCCGCCGACCACCCTGGCTTTGTCGCGGGGCTCGCGGCCTTCCTCGCGGCTGGCAACCGCGCCGTCTTCGTGATGGGGAACCACGACCGCGAGCTGCACTTCCCCGAGGTTCAGGCCGTTCTCCGCGAGGCCGTCGCAGCGGCCGCTCCACCCGGGCACGGCGGCCTCGTCGCGTCGCGCGTCACTTTTGAACCCTGGTTTCATTACGTTCCCGGTGTCGTCTATGCCGAGCACGGCAACCAGTACGACGCCACGTGCAGCTACGGCGACGTCCTCGACCCGTCCGTTCCGGCCGCCTCCGAGGCCGAACCTGTCGAACTCGAGACCCCGTTCGGCTCGTTGCTGGGTCGCCACACCCTGTCGCAGCTTGGTACGTTCAACCCCTATAATGATGAGAGCTTTATCCTCTCCCTCGGCGGCTACGTCCGCCACTGGCTGACCTTCTATTTTCCGCGTCGCCGCTTCTTCGGAGCCTACCTCCGCGCGGTCTGGACCGGTCTCGGCGAACTCCGCGCCCGCCGCCGTCGTCAGCTCGCCCTGCGCGCCGCCGATGCCCGCCCCGACCCATCCCAGCCGCGTTATCAGCGGTACGCCGCCGAGAAGGGGCTGCCGCCCGAGACGCTCGCACGCCACCTGAACCTCGCCTCGCGCCCCATCGTCGACCACACCCGTCTCCTGCTGCACGAGGTCTGGATCGACCGCTTCGCCATCATCGTCATCGCGGCGGCCATTCTCGCGGCCAGCGCCAGCCTCGTGGAGACCTGGCTTCAGGGGCTCGCCCTGCTGACCCTCGTCCCGGCGCTGGCCCTTGTCCTGCGGGCGATGGGACGCGGGTCTCTCGCGCTTCAGGAGCGCGCCAGGTGGGGGCTTGTCGCAGAGACGCTCGCCGAGAGCGCCCGGGTGCCGCTCGTCGTCTTCGGACACAGTCACCGGCCGGAGCGCCGCACCCTCACGGGCGGTGGTCGCTACTACAACGTCGGGACATGGGCTCCGGTGCTGGCGGCCGACGTCGGGACGACCCTCGACCGGGCCCGCCGATATCTCGTCATCCGGCCGACGGCCTCCGGGAAAGTTCACGTGGCCTTCGCGCGCTGGGATGGCAGCTGACGTTCGGGAGCCAATTGGGGTCTCGAGACCCCACCGGGGCTCGTGCAGGTGGGGTCTGGCGATGCCGAGCCCCGTCAGCCGGCGTGCGCCGAACCGCCACCCTTGGCTCGAAGTGGAAGTATTTCATGCGGTTGTGACTTCTCCGGAATATCTGCCGCGGGCTGGCACGGCGGTTGCATAGGGTCAGGCCGTCAGGTCGTCATCGCGACCGCCCAGCATGCTGAGGCGGGAACAACACATCACTGGGACCGACCCCCCAACTATCGCGAACGACCTACCTTACCTCCCACACCCGACCCGGCTCAGCCGGGTCGTCGTGTTTCAGGCGCCGGAGAAATCGGTGCGCAGCCGTTGAAGTGCGGGGGCGATTTCGATTACAAGGAGCCTCTGTCGTGGTGTCCGGCGCCCCCCGCGCCGCCACCGACGCGATCGCGGTTGGGCAACCGGGGTCGCGTAGCCGCGGAGCACCGCGGTCCCCAGCCCGACCCGTCGGCCGTCCAACTCAGGAGACTCGAATCCCCCATGAGCAGCTTCAAGAATCTCGCCCGCTACTCGACCGTCGTCACGGCGGCCTTCTCGATGACCACCGCGGCCTGCGACAGCGACAGCGCCTCGACCACCCCCGAGTCCGACACGTCGACCGCGGGTGACACCAGCGCCGAGTCCGACGCATCGGGCGAGGACACCGCGACCGGCGGCGACACGTCTTCGACGGCGGATGCGACCCCCGCCAATCCGTGCGAGCCGAACCCCTGCACGACGCCGCCCGCGGCGACCTGCGACGGCGACTCGGTCGTCACGGCGACCGGCCCGGGCACCTGCACGGCCGAGGGTACGGCCCCGTCCTGCGCCTATGAGACGACCACGACGGCCTGCTCGGGCGAGACGCCCGTCTGCGCCTCGGGTGAGTGCGTGGCCGCGGGCAACGCCTGCGAGTACGAGTTCGACGCCCGCGTCAGCTACGTCACCGAGATCCGCCTGTCGAAGCCCCCGTCGGCCACCCCCCCGAAGGAGGGCGAGGATGACTGCTGCTTCGACTTCACGGACGACGGCGTCAACGACAACGCGCTCGGCAAGCTGCTCGGTCTCATCGGCGGCATCGTGGCCGACTTCGACGTGAACGCGACCATCGCCGAGCAGATCAGCTCGGGCAGCCTCGCGCTCCTGCTCGAGACGAAGAACGTCTCGAACATCGCCAACGCCACGGGCATCACGCTCAACGGCTTCTATGGTGTCGACGGTGACGCGGACCTCGCCAACAACGCGGCCGGCACCAGCACCTTCAAGGCCAACGTCAGCTCGTTCAAGCCCAGCACGGCCATCCCGTGGATCAGCTTCTCGGGCGTCACCATCGCGAACGGCGTTCTCACGGCCGGGCCGGCGCCGTTCAACCTCAGCGTGCCGCTGCTCGGCGCGACCCTTGACCTGCGCGTCGACGGCACCCGCCTCGAGTCGCCGGTCTCGGCCGGCCCGAACGGTGCGGACGGCGGTCTCGCGATGGGTGGCGACGAAGGCGCCCGCCTCGGTGGCTACGTCGCGATCGCGACCGTGGCCGAGGCCTTCAACCAGTACCTCGACGCCTCGTGCAGCTGCATCGTCAAGCCCGACACCAGCAAGCCATACATCGGGACCAAGATCGCCAGCGGCAAGGTGACGCTCGAGACGAACATCGGTTCGGCCGCGTCGTGCACCGACGACATCTGCAAGCAGATCGGTCAGTACGTCCCGATCGCGAAGAGCTTCATCACGCCTGACGTGGATGGCGACAGCGACGGTATCCTCGACTCGATGTCGGTCGGTGTCCGCATAAAGGCCACGTCGGCCACGATGTCGGGTGTGATGTGCGAGGCCGAGCCGCAGTGACGCGCGACTGATGCGCCAGCCCTCCCCGCCACGGGAAGGGCTTCAAGACAAAGGGGTCCTTCGGGGCCCCTTTTCTTGTGTGGGGGGCCCGAGGACGCTGATGCACCCGGTGGTCTCGCCCAGGTCCGGCTGATGCCAGTCCCCCCGACACCCTCAAATGCGGTGGTCTGGTCGCACGTTCGCCGCTCGGAGGTCAGAGGGAGACAAGGGAGACCACGGGCTTGGCGGTGCGCCAGCTTCGGACTCGGACGCTTGAGACCCTCGCGCAGCTCGACGCGGCATCGAGAGCCTCCGCCCGCGACGCCATCGACAGCGTTCCCACCGGAGCTTGTGCCATCCGCTTGGCCCGAAACGAAAAAAGGCGGCCCCCAAAGGAGCCGCCTCGTCGCGCGATCGCGCAGTCAGGTCAGTGCGGAGCCGCAGCGGGCGCCGGGGCGGCGGCCGGGGCGGCGCCATCGGCCGGGGCGGCCGGAGCAGCGCCGTCGGCAGGAGCGGCGCCATCGGCGG
>SYAK01000439.1 GCA_005788935.1 Pseudomonadota bacterium | reverse complement strand
CGGGGCCCGCGTCTCCGGGCAGCACGCGAACTGGATCCTCAACGAGGGGGGCGCCACCGCCGCCGACATCGCGCGCCTGATGGCCGAGGTGCAGACGACCGTGGCGCGGCACTTCGGGGTGACCCTGCGCCCCGAGGTCCGCGTCGTTGGCGCGCTCCCGGTCGAGGTCGCGGGTGCGGTCCACCTCGGCGCCCGTTTCAAGGGAGGTGCGGCATGAACCGTCGCCGTCAGGGCCTCCGCACCCGCCTCGCGCTCCCCGCGTGGCTCCGCGCGCTGCCCGAGCGCCTCCGTGGCCTCGCCCGCGTGCGTCTCCGCCGCACGAACCGTCGGACCTGGCGCATCGCGGACGTCTTCGAGCGTGGCGCCGCCGACGCCCGCGCCACCCCGTCCGCGCCCGCAGGCCTGCGACCGCACGACTCCGAGGCTGCGCCCCCCTGGCGCGAGGTTGGCTTCGCGGCCGCCTGGCTCATCCCGGTCGGCCTCCTCATCCTCGCGTTCGCGACCCCCGTCCTCGGACAGCAGGCGGTCGACAGCGTCCGGACGAGCCGCCACTTCCAGGTCCGCGAGGTGGTCGTCAGCGGCCATCGCCGCCTCCCGGAGGGCGAGGTCCTGCAGCTCGCCGGGATCCGCCCGGGCATGAGTGTCCTCGAGGCCGACGTCGACGCCCTCGCCGCCCCGCTGCGGGCGCACCCGTGGATTCGCTGGGCGCGGGTCGCGCGTGAGCTGCCAGCCACGCTGCGCGTCGATCTCATCGAGCGGGAGGCCTGCGCCTACCTCGCGACCGGCGACCTCTGGTTCGTCGACGAGACGGGCGAGGTCTTTGCCCCCGCCGACCCCGTCGAATCATTGGATATCCCAATGATTTCAGGTGTGGATCGCGAGACGCTCGCCGCGGCCGTCACCGACCCGGTCAAGCGCATGCAGCTGCAGGTTCGGCTGCAGGGGGCCCTGAATCTCGCGCGCACGTGGCGCATCCATGGCCTCGCCCGCCGCTACCCCATCGGTGAGCTGCGCCTCGACCCCGTCCGCGGCTACGTCATCGTGGCCGGCGCGCGCGGCACCACCCCGCCTGTCGAGGTGGTGCTCGGCGAGGGACCCTTCCGCGAGAAGCTTCTGCGGCTCGAGTTCACCCTCGAGGCGCTCCGCGCGGAGGGGCGCAACGCCGAGTATGCGCTGCTCGACGTTGGCGACGACGGTTCGCCCGCGGTGCACGAGGGTTCGCGGCCTCCCGCGAAGGATGTGCGCGGCGCCCGCGTCATCGTACGTGCAACCGATCCTGAAGAGGACGCCGCGGTGGCGGTCGACCGCGCCGCCCAGGGTCCCGCCTCCGCGGTCGGCCCCCCGAACCCTGCGCCTGTCGCTGCCGCGCGGCCGACCCCGAACGGGGGACGGTCCGCGACGGTGGGCCAGGCGCGCCCCGCGGGGCCCGACCCCGCAGACACCCCCGAGGTCGCCCCGCTGACGGGCGGGCGCCCCGCAGACATCACGGCAGGCATGGAGGAGCAAGATGGCAAGAACTTCTGAAATCGTCGCGGGACTCGACCTCGGGTCGAGCAAGATCGCCTGCGTGATCGCGGAGGGCCCGCCGAGCGAACGCAACGTCATCGGCGTCTCGATGGTGCCATCCGAAGGCGGGCTTCGCGACGGGCAGGTCGTCAGCATCGACCGCGCGACCGAGAGCATCCGGCAGGCCGTCGACGAGGCCTCGCGCATGGCGGGCTGCGAGATTTCCCTCGTGCGCGTCGGGCTCGGCGGCAGCGACACGATGGGCGTCAACTCGAACGGCACGGTCGCGATCCGCAACGGCCGCGTCGCGCAGACCGACGTCGATCGCGTGCTCGAGGCTGCGCGCGCGGTCCCGCTGAAGGCCGACCGCAAGGTCCTCCACGCGCTCCCGCAGGAGTTCATTATCGATGGGCATGACCGCATCCGGTCACCGGTCGGCATGAATGGCGTGCGTCTCGAGGCCCGCGTTCACGTCATCACGACGTCCCGCACGGCCCTTCAGAACGCCATCGCCTGCACCACGCAGGCGGGGCTCGGCGTCGAGCGCGTGGTGTTCGGCGGGCTCGCCGCATCGGCCTCGGCGCTCACCCGCGAAGAGCGCGAGCTTGGCTGCGTCCTCGTCGACATCGGCGGCGGCACCACCGACATCGCCGTCTGGTACGACCACGCGCTCGTCCACACGACCTCGGTGCCGTGGGGCGGCGAGGAGCTGACGCGCCAGATCGCGCGCGGCCTCGTGACGCCGATCCGCGAGGCGGAGGTCGTGAAGCAGCGTTATGGCACGGCGCGCGCCATCCTCGTCGACGAGGGCGAGACGATGGAGGTCCCGTCGGTCGGTGGCCGTGGGCCGCAGGTCCACCAGCGCCAGGTCCTGTGCGAAATCCTCGAGCCCGGCCTCGAGGAGCTCTTCACGCAGATCGCCCACGAGATCGACGTCGCGGGCTGCCGCGAGCTGCTCGCAGCCGGCCTCGTGCTCACCGGTGGCACCGCCAACCTGCAGGCCATCGCCGACCTCGGCGAGGACCTGCTGCTCGGGGTACCGGTCCGCGTCGGCGTGCCGCGCGGTCTCGGAGGGCTCTCCGACGTCGTCTCGGACCCTCGCTACGCGTCCGCGGTCGGCCTCTGCCTCGACGTCTTCGAGGGTGCGAGCCAGCCCGTCGCGGACCCGCGCCGGAAGAGCGGCGCTGGCTGGGCTGGGTCATTTCGCGACTTCATCACCAAGTTCTTCTGAGGTATGCCGGCGTTCGCGCGGCGGTCCGATACCGCCGCGTGCCCCACCCATACGCGTGTGTGCGTGGTACGCTTCCGGCAGCGTAAACGCACCGCGCAGGCCCGCTCCACGGGCTGTCCGCACGCTCGGGCGCGTCCACGATGGGACGCCCGGCGAAAGTCTGCTAGAATACTGCCCGACGCACGGCGAAGGGGACCGCGGCCGCACCGCGACCACCCCGTGATCCACGACGGGACATCGTTGACTTCAAGCTTGTTCGGGGAGGAACAGCACCATGCAATCGTTCATGTTCGAGGATGAGCAGCCCGCGTCGGTTGGCGCCAACATCAAGGTCGTGGGAGTCGGCGGGGCCGGTGGCAACGCGCTGAACAACATGATCCGGAACAACCTTCAGGGCGTCCAGTTTATCGCCGTGAATACGGACATCCAGGCGCTGAACAAGTCGCTGGCACCCGTCCGCATCCAGATCGGCAACCAGCTGACCGGCGGCCTCGGCGCTGGCGCGCTCCCCGAGAAGGGCTTCAAGGCGGCCCTCGAGAGCCAAAACCAGATCGCCGAGGCGCTTCAGGGCGCCCACATGGTGTTCGTCACGGCCGGTCTCGGCGGTGGCACCGGCACGGGCGCGGCCCCACTCATCGCGTCGGTCGCCCGTGACCTCGGCGCGCT
>SYAK01000040.1 GCA_005788935.1 Pseudomonadota bacterium | reverse complement strand
CGTCACGGTCTGCGCGCTCATCGGCGAGCGGTCGCGTGAGGTGAAGCGCTTCGTCGACAAGGAGCTCGGTCCCGAAGGGCGCGCCCGGTCCATCGTCGTCAGCGCGACGAGCGACACAGCGGTCGCGCTCCGCATCCGCGCGGCCTACACCGCCACGTCGATCGCCGAATACTTCCGTGATCGCGGCCTGCGCGTCCTGCTGCTCATGGACTCGCTGACACGCGTCTGCATGGCGCAACGCGAGCTCGGCCTCGCGACAGGCGAGCCACCCACGACCCGCGGATACCCGCCGTCGGCCTTCGCGATCATCCCGCGTCTCCTCGAGCGGGCCGGGCAGGGCGAAATCGGAAAGGGGTCCATCACGGCGTTCTATACGTGTCTCCTCGAGGGCGACGACCTCGGCGACCCGATCGGCGACGCTGTCAAGGCCGTGACCGACGGGCACTTCGTCCTCGCGCGGCGCCTCGCGGACCGCGGCTACTTTCCAGCGATCGACATCCTCGCGTCGACGAGCCGTGTCATGTCGGACGTCACGGATCACGCCCATCGCAGAGCCGCGCAATCGGTACGGCGCTTGCTAGCAGACCTGCAGGACGCCCGCGACCTCGCGTCGCTCGGCGCCCTGAAGCCTGGTGCCTCCCCGAAACAGGACCGGGCGCTCGCCCTCGAGGGCACCCTCGAGGCGCTCCTGACCCAAAGCATCGAAGCCCCCGCGCGTCCGCACGACGAGGTCCGCCGCAAGCTCTTCGAGCTCGCCCAGGCCGCTGACGCGCCCCATCAACCGCACAGGGAACCGCCCGCATGAGCATCGACGCCATCACCTCGACGGCCTCCGTGGCGCCAATCCGCCGCCCGACCGACGCGGCGCCCGCACAGCGGACGGCCGGTGGGTCGTTCGACACCGCGCTCGCGGCCGCGGAACGCCGTGAGCCCGGCGCCGAGGCCGCGTCCGCGGACGGCGCTGATGCATCGGACCCCGACGAGACCGCGGCGACCGCGGGCGGACCGGTCCCGGACGAAGCCGAACAATCGAGCGGCGAGTCCCCGCCCGACGGCGGCGAGAACCCGGCGGGCCAGGAGGTCGCGCAGCCAGCCTCCGATGAGCGTCAAGGCGCTGGCGCCGAGGCTGCATCCGCTGTCGACGCGCTGACGGTGACGCAGGCGCCGCTCGCGACGTCCGTGCCCGCCCTGAACCCGGAGCTGTCGCTTCGCCTTGGGCGGGGCGAGGTGGTCGTCGCTGCCGACGCGTCCTCCGCAACGCAGGGCACGGCGGCCGTCGCGCCGGTTGCGTCCGTGGCGGGAGTCCCCGATGCCGCGCGCACCCTCGCGTCGGCCACGACTATGGTGGGTGCCGTCCCCGCGAACGCGGCCGTCGATGCCACGCCCGGGACCACGACGGCTGCGCTGGCCGGCCCTGTCGCGGGTGCCGCGTCGTCGTTCATGGGCGCCCTCGACGCGACCAGTGCGCCCCCGTCGCAGACGGCAGGCCCCGCTCCGGTCGCAGGCCAGGCTCTCGCTACCGCCCTCGACTCAGCCGGGCTCCCGGAGGCGTCGGGCTTGTCGCGGGCTTCCGCTGCCGATGCGCGTGTCACGCCTGATTCGAAGCTGGCGTTCCCCGCCGCCGCGCCCACCGGCCTCTCGACCGGCCCGACGCTGTCGGAGGTGGGTCGGGAGCCGGCCGCCGCGACGACCGCGACCGCCTCGACCGCGCCGGAACAGGCCGCCCCGGTCATGCCCGCCTCGGTCGAGGCCCAGCGCCCTGGTGCGACGGCTACGCAGGTCGTGCTGCCAGGGGGGGCTGGCGCGGCCGGGGTCGATCCGTCTGCCGCCGCGTCGCGTGACATGTCCGAGGGTGAGGGTCAGCGTCAGTCCGATGCGCCCGAGGCCCCGCGGTTTTCCCGGCTTTCGGACAACGCCGAGCTCGCCCGCGACGCGAAGGCGACCACGAACCCTGGCCAGTCGGCCGGCGCTCAGCTCAACGCCGAGGCCCTCGCCGACGACGGTGCGCCACCGCTGGCGCCAGCGAGCGGGGGTGACGGCCCCTCGGTCGCGTCGCTGACCGGGGTCGCGGGTGCTGCGAGCCCGAACACCGTGACCCCCGGGCAGCGCCCGGAGCAGCAGACGACCTTCCCGGCAGCACTTCGCGAGCTCCTCGCGGAGCTTGCCGAGCCGCCCGGCGAAGTTCGCTTCAAGGTCGACGGGCACAGCTTCACGGCCCAGGTCCTGTCCGACGCCGACGGCCGCACGGAGGTTCGCCTGCTGTCGTCCGACCCGGCGACCCGCAGCTTCCTCGAGGACCGGCACGCCGAGGTGCGTCGCGCCCTCGATGACGCCGGCTTCCGTGGCACCGACGTCGCCTACGGGCAGCGTCAGGAGCGCGATCCGCGGGACGCCGAGCACGCGCCGCCGCAAGCCCCCGATGAGGACGAGGCGCAGGTCGCGTTGCCACCCCGCAAGATGCGCCCGAACGACGCGCGTCTGCGGTCGACGCTCGCCGACCGGCCGTCGCGCCTCAACATCGTCGTCTGAACCTTGCCTCCGACCCCCTTCCACGCGGGAGCGACCCCATGACCCCCTCCGTCAGCCAGCCGAACTTTCAGGCCCCCGGCGGCTCCCAGCAGCCGACCGCCCCCACGACCGCCATCACGAAGCAGGAGTTCCTCGAGCTCTTCGTGACCCAGCTGCGCTATCAGGACCCGATGAACCCGCAGGATCCGAGCGAGTTCACGGCCCAGCTTGCGCAGATGACGTCGCTCGAGCAGCTCGTGAACATCAAGGACGGGCTCGACCTTCTCGCCATCGCGCAGACCGCGGGCACGTCGGCCCAGATGGTGACCTTCATCGGCAAGGACGTCGCCTTCAACGGTGGCGTCGTCGAGTGGACCGAGAGCTCCTCGCCGATCGACATCCGCTACAACCTGCAGAACCCGTCATCCGAGCTGACCGTTGAAATCACCGACGCGAGCGGCCAGGTCATCGAGACGCGCAAGCTCGGAGCGCAGGGCTCGGGACCCCAGACCTTCGTCTTTGACGGAAAGAAGGCCAACGGCTCGGTCCTGACGCCTGGCGCCTACTCGGTCTCGATCTCGGCGAAGTCGCCATCGGGCGAGAAGGTCGACGTCCCGCTTCGCGCGACAGGCCACGTCGAGTCCGTGACCTTCACTGCGGGCTACCCCCAGCTCGTCCTCTCCGACGGTCGCGTGCTCGGCCTCGCCCAGGTCTCCGAGGTGCTCGAGTCGGGCGCGGGCAATGACCGCCCCGACGCCGAGGACGATGAGACGCCCTGACAGCAGTCTGTTGCTTCACGGCCCCGCCGGCCGCCAGACCAGCCCAAGCCGATGGGCTGGTCCGACCCGGACCGTTGCGGCCCGCCAGTCGCCTGTGCGCACCGGGTCGTCGCCCGCCTCGAGCGAGGTGTGCAGCCTGATGCCGGCACCCTCGAGGTCGAAGGCGAAGCTACCGAGCGGCACGCGGAGCCCGAGCCCGCGCGCCTTGATGTAGCCCTCTTTCAGCGTCCAGAGCTCGAAGAAGCGCTGTCGCCGTGGCAGGCCGTCTGGCAGGGCGAGCAGGGCCGCAAGCTCGGTGGGCGCGAACCATCGGTGCGCGAGCTCGACGGTCCGCCCCGGACGGTCGGTCCACTCGACGTCGACGCCGACCTGGTGATCTCGGGCGAGCGCAACCGCCACAAGGCCCGCTGTGTGCGACAGGTTGATCCCGAGCGTCGGGTGGCCGTCGACCGACAGCGCGCCGTGGGGCTCGACGCGCAGCGGCACCTCGCGAGGGTGAAGGTCGAGCAGCGCGCCGACCAGCCCACGCACGAGCCACCGGCCTGTCAAGAACTCGCTCCGGGCCCGCGGGTGCTGCATCGCCGCGAGGCGGTCCGTCTCGTCGGTCGACAGCCACGCCTCGGCCGCGTGGTGGCTGCCTTGCGGCACGGTCAGCCACACCGCCACGGGGCGCGGCACACGCCCCCCGCCAAGGCGAGGAAGCCGTGTCCCGAGGTGGTAGGCCGACCACGCGTCCGACTGCATCGGGGCCCGCGTCAGCTCGCGCGCGGCTTCGGCTGCGACTCGGCCTTGATCTGGTCGAGGGTGGCCTCGATGCGGTCGGCGGTCTCGACGAGCTGCGCCTCGGTGTGGGTCGCGGTCATGAAGAAGCGCAGGCGGGCCGCGTCGTTGGCGACTGCGGGGAAGATGATGGGCTTCGCGTTGATGCCTTGTGCGAGCAGGCGGTCCGAGAGCAGCAGCGCCCACATCGAGTCGCCCGTGATGACCGGAATGACCGGCGAGTCACCTGTTGCGGGTCCTGTGTCGAGCCCGCGCTCGCGGAGCAGCTCGAAGAAGCGCTTCGCGTTCGCCTGCAACTGCCGGACCCGCGACGGCTCCTCCCGCATGAGGCGCACCGAGGAAAGTGCCGCGACGCCGAGTGCTGGGGGGATTCCGGCCGCGAAGACGAAGCCCGGCGTCGTGTAGCGGAGGTAGAGGATGAGCTCCTTCGAGCCACCGACCCAGCCGCCCATCGACGCGAGCGACTTCGACATCGTTCCCATCCAGATGTCGACGTCGCGCCGGCTGAGGCCGTCGGGGTGGTTCGGGTCATCGAGCCCATAGTGCTCGCCGATCCCGCGCCCGGTCGCGCCGATGGTGCCGAAGCTGTGGGCTTCGTCGACCATCAGGAGGCAGCCGTGGCGGCGCTTGATCGCGATGTAGCCGGGCAGGTTTGCGAGGTCGCCGTCCATCGAGTAGACGCCCTCGACGAGGATGAGGACCTTCTCGTAATGCGGCCGCAGCTCGCGCAGCTGGCTCTCGAGGTGGTCGAGGTCCTCATGGCGGAAGCTGCGGCGTGCGGCGCCTGACAGCTTGATACCCTGCAGACACGAGTCATGGATCAGCTCGTCATGCAGGATGAGGTCCTTGCCATTGAACAAGTGCCCGATCGTGTTGACGTTCGTGGCGTGACCGCCGGCCATGACGAGCGCGTCCTCGCAGCCATGGGCGGCCGCGAGGGCGGCCTCGAGGTCGCGGTGGAAGGGGCGCTCGCCCGAGGCCACACGCGACGCCGACACCGAGGTGCCGTAGCGGCGGACAGCCACCTCGACCTCTGCGAGGACGCGTGGGTCGCCCGAGTAGCCGAGATAGTTGTAGCTGCTGAAGTTGATGACTTCGCGGCCAGCGATGCTGCTCGTGTCGCGCGCGGTCCCGTCGTGGACGTCGAAGTACGGGTTCTTGAGCCCCATCGCCGAGAGCCCCGCGAGCCGCATTGCGATGTCCTTGTAGCCCTTGAAACGGGACGGGTCGACCCATTCGGGCTTGACGACGAAGGCGGGCGCCTCGGGGGCGGCTGTCGCGGTATTTCCTGACGCTCCGTCAGCCTTGCTGGTCGGCCCGAGTCCGAGGTCCACCTCGACCTTGCGCATCTCGGCGCGGACCCCGAAGGCCGCCGCGACGACCTCGCCGGCGTACCGGAAGACGAGGTCCGCTGACAGAACGTCAGATTCGGCGTCGATGAAGTGCGCGGCCACGTCGAGCTCGGTCCCGGCCGCGGGCCACGGACGCAGGACGACGAGCCGGTCGAAGCCGGTCGGCGTCCCAGCCCTCGACCAACGGACGAGCGCCACGGTCGCCGCGAGCTGCATCGCGCTGTCGAAGGCGAGCGGGTCGACGGCGAAGGCCTCGGTGGGGAGGCCAGATGGCAGCGTCCCGTCGGTGTTGCGCCAGAAGGCGGGCCCGCCGACCTTCACGCGGCCCCGGATGAAGTCCGGACCGACCGCCTCGATGGCCGTGATGCCCTGAAAGCGCGGGCCATGGAAGGTCAGGCCACCATAGAAGCGCGCCAGCGGCAACGGTGACGGGGTCCCGCCCTCTGGGCTGTCCGGGACGGCCACCGAGGCGCCATTCGCGAGCGCAGCGACGCGGCCGGCGTAGCTCAGGGTCCCGCGGTCCTCACCGTCGGCCTCGGCCGAGAACAGCTCGACCAAATCGCCGCGGGTCGCGAGCGCGAGCCGCTTCGGGGCGGTGGCGACGATGCCGGCGTAGAGCTTGAAGTCACGGATTTCAAGAGGTGTTTCGACAGCGATCGTCTCGGCCGCCAGGCTTGTCGCCCACGCGAGCGGCAGGACCGGCGTCCCCGCGATGGCGTGGTCCGAGAGGAAGGCGTGGCTGTCGCGGGCGACCGTCACGGTCTGGGTGAAGACGCGGTCGGCCGCGGCGAAGCGGCGCGCCCCGTCAGCGGTCGATCGCGTTCGTCCATGGACCCGCACGCCGCGGCTCTGGAGGCCATCCATCAGCGCATCAACCCCGGGGGCGTCGGCGGCGAAGTCGACGCCTTCGGCGCGCATGGCCGCCTGGATGGCGGGCGGGATGGCGCGCACCATGTCGGAGTCGGTCCACGGGCCGAACTCGGCGACAGCTCCGGCGATGCGGTCGGGCAGGGCCTCG
>SYAK01000438.1 GCA_005788935.1 Pseudomonadota bacterium | reverse complement strand
GGGCATGGATGAGCCCGTCGAGGTTGTCAGGCAGCTGCAGCCGCAGGACGCGCGTCGCGTCGAGATGCCAGGCGCCGCTGGCGGCCTCGTCCGGCTCCTGCACGATCCCGCGCGCCTCGTGGAGCCACCGGACGAGCGCCTTGATGGCGTAGGCGTTGCCGCCGCCCGCCGTGATGAGGCGGTCGAGGAGGACGCGCGACGGCAGCTCGCGGAGGCCCGTCAGGTAGAGGCGCAACATGCGCTCGGCGTCTGCCGACCCGAGGGGGTCGAGGCGCAGGGTCGGCAGCTGCTCCCAGCCCGGGATGTCCTCTGCGAGCTTCAGCGACCCCGACAGCAGCAACAGCAGCGGGCGCCCCTTGACCGTGACGGGAATGGAGGATGCGAGCGCGAAGTCGCGCGGGCTGCCGCGGTGGGCGTCGTCGATGGCGATGACGAGCGGCTGCTCGAAGGCGAGCCCCTCGAGGAGACGCCCAAGGAGCGTGCTGCAGCGGGCGACATCCGCCCCGTCCTGGGGGCGCTGGCCGCGTCCGCCGGTCAGGGCGCGCACGAGAAAATCAGCGTCATCTGGCAGAAGATACCGGCTGGTCTCGGCGACGAGGCGCGCGGTCGCGGCGTCGGGTGCGAGATCGCGCGGAACGTCGAAGAGCCCGCGGAAGACCGCGTCCCACATGCGGAAGGCGCCCCCGCCCGCGAGGGCTGGCCCCCCGACGAAGACGGCGCGGAGGCCGGGGTGACGCTCGGCCGCCGTGGCGAGGGCGGTCCGCACGACGCGCGATTTGCCAAGGCCGTACGGGCTCGTCAGCAACTGCAGCCGCACGGACCAGTGCCCGACCACGTCGTCGATGGCCCGCCCGAGCTCGTCGCAGGCAGCGTCGCGCCCGATGAGCGGGTCGTCGAGGTCGGATGGATTCCACGGAAATGGAGGCCAGCGCGAGCGCGACGCCTGAGGTGGCGCGTCCGGGGTCGTCGAGGTGGCGTCGAGGGGCTCCGCGTTCATGTGGCGCTTCCGGAATCAGGGAGAGCCCGCGGGTCCGCGCCGCTTCGGCTCAACGCAGAGGATGCCGCAACCCGGCGCCGATGGGAAGGCCGGCCCCGCGCGTCTCAGTAGTTGCGGACGATGACCTCGCCGACCGGGGCCCGCCCCGCGACGGTTCGCGCGATGTTGCGCGCGACGAGGATGCGGTCGATGCGGAGCCCCGCGTAGAGCTCGCGGACGACTGGCGTGTCGCTGTTCGACACCATGCACATCACCCCGCGGGCCGTCAGCGCGCGGACGCGGTCGGCGAGGCGGCGCTGGTCTGCGAGGCCGAAGTCGGAGGCCGTGTAGGCGGTGAAGCTCGCGGTCGGAGTCAGCGGCACGTACGGCGGGTCGAGGTAGACAAAGTCGCCAGCCCGCGCGCTGTCGAGCGAGGCTTCGAAGTCGGCGTGCCGGATGGTGGCCGCCGCGAGGGCCTCCGACGCGCGCAGGATGCGGTCGGTCGGGCACACGTTCGGGTTCGTGTGGCGGCCAAAGGGGACGTTGAACTGCCCCTGACGGTTGACGCGCCAGAGCCCGTTGAAGCAGGTCCGGTTCAGGAACACGAAGCGGGCGGCGCGCTCGACGGGCTCGAGGGTCGCGGGGTCGATGGCGCGGACCGCGTAGTAATGGGCGCGCTCGTAGGCGTGGCGCGCGAGGTTCGCGATGAGGGCCTCGGGCTGGTCGCGCACAATCGCGTACAGATTGACGAGCTCGGGGTTCGTATCGGAGAGCACAGCGCCTGCGGGCTGCTGGTGGAGGTAGAGCGCGGCGCCGCCGAGGAAGGGCTCGAAGTAGCGCCCCGACCAGCCCGCTGCCGACGGGAGGCGCGCGAGCAGCTCGGGCAGGACGCGCGACTTGCCGCCCGCCCATTTTATGAACGGCTCGACAGACGTCCTGGCGGCAGGCCTCGGCGGGCCCGCGGGAAGGTCGAGGAGCGGACGGGCCCCGCTCGACCCACGGAGGCGCCGGGCGGCTGGCTGCGACGAGGCCTCCACCGCGCGGAGGGAGCGCGGAGCAGCCTCGCGAGCGGGGCCGGAGGCGTCGTCAAGGATGGGTGTTGCAAGGGATCGGCGAGACAAGACGCTCTCCCGGCAGGCGCGCGGCCTGCGGCGACATCGGAGTCGAACGACGGCGCTGGCGCGACCTGTTGCGAACCGCCCGAGGGGGCTCGCGACCGCGGCAACCGACGGTGGACAGGCTTAAGAGGGCTCCCGATCGCCGTCAAAAAAGTCACCGTCCGCCCGCACGGTCACCCGCGCGCCTCGCCACGTCGCGGCCTCACGCCCGGAACACCGAGCCGTCACAAGCGCATCCGCGGGCCCGGGACGCGCGGCCGCGCGAGCTGCGACAGCGCCGTGGGAGTTTCGCGACAGAGGCTCGCAGCGGGCGACAGGGTGTGCTTGTGTCGGGGCGGCGCTTCGTCTAGGTTTCGCGGCAGCGTGCTTCACACGCCCACCTGGAGGCCCTCATGCGCCCGACACCGACCCTCGCCCTGAAGTTCCTGACGACCGCGGTCCTCGCGGCTACCGCCGTCGCCTGCGACGACAGCGGCACCACGAGCACCCCCGCCGCAGACGTCGCGACCGGCACCGACACCGCGGGGACCGACACCGCGACCGGGACCGACACCGCCGGCGGCTCCGACACGACGGGCACGCCGGGCTGCAGCCGCAGCGGCTTCGACATCGTCGCCCAGGTCTTCGAGGCGAAGCAGGGCCTCGCCGTCCTGCAGGCCGCGAACAACGAGGCCGAGCCGTACGACGTCATCGCGATCGAGCTCTACAGCGGCGACGGCTACACCGGCGCGACCGAGCCCGGCACCTACGAGCTCAACGACCCGAACTACAAGACGTGCTCGAACTGCGTTCTCGTCAGCGCGGGCTGCGAAGGCGACGCGTGCGCCAAGCGCTTCTACGCCGAGGAGGGCACGCTCATCATCGAGAAGTGGGACGTCCAGGGCGGGCGCTTCTCGGGCCGCATCGAGAACGCGAAGCTCCATGAGGTCACCATCGACGGTGAGACCTACGATTCGACCCGCGTCGCGGGTGGCGAGACGTGGTGCATCCCGTCGATGCCGTTCGACGCCGAGATCAAGCCGGTGCCGGTCTCGACCGCCACCCAGCAGCCAACCTGCGTCGCCGAAGGCACGGGCAGCCTGCTCGAGGACAACGTCAAGAACGTCACGTGGACGAACTGCCTCGGCGATACGGTCAGCCTGCATGACAGCTGCGGGCAGTCCAAGGCCTTGTGGCTCGTCGCGACAGCGGGCTGGTGCTCCGCATGCTCGCAGTTCCTCGCGAGCCTCGTCGAGCAGCACGACGTGACGCAGCTGACGCGCGCCGCCGTGCGCGAGAAGACCCCGGGCCTCGACATGCTCGTCATCCTCGGCGAGAACGCGAACCAGGAGGAGCCGACGCTCGCCTACTGCCTGAGCTACGCGCAGCAGAAGAAGCTCGACCCGGCCATGGTCGTCCTGGACTGGGCGAACCCCGGCAAGCGCATCCCGCTCATCGACCCGCCTGAGAACGCCATCGAAGCCGAGGCCGTCGGCAACACCTGGGACGCCATCAACCCGTACCTCGTCGCCGAGTCGGACGGCTCGGTCATGTCGAGCTACCCGTGGTGGGCGCTGCTTGACGGGCGCAACATGTCCTACGAGTGGAGCGACCGCGCGGCCCGCACGAGCTTCGAGGAGGCGCTGATGGGCCTCCTCTCGGCCGAGTGAGCCAGCCAGCCCGCTGAGGCTTGCACGGGGACCCCGGTCACACGACCGGGGTCTTCGTCATTTCGGGCAGGTGCGTCCGTGACGCGACGGTTGTCGCGACGCGCGGCCTCCGCTACGGTGCGCGCCGTGCAGCCCAAGCTCCCGCGCGTGTCTCCCGTGACGCTGCTCATCGCGGCGGTCGCGGTCATGGCGGCTATCCCGGCTTGGGTGGTCGACCACCCGCCCGTGATGGACTGGCCGTTCCACCTCGCGACGATCCGCGTCGTGGCGGACTTTGGCGACCCGGCCTTCGGCTTCGCGGACCACTTCACGCTGACGCTCGGGCGGACGCAGTACGTGCTGTTCTACCTGCTTGGCGCTGTGCTGTCGGCGGTCGTCGGGGTGCACGCGGCGATGATGACGCTCGTCTCGGGCTACCTCGCGGGGACGGTGCTCGGGATGGCCGCGCTGCTGCGGGCCCTCGGGCGGGATCCGCGGGTGGCGCTGCTGGTGGCGCCAGTGCTGCCGAACGTCCTGTTCTACTATGGCCTCTTCCCGTTCCTCATCGGCGTGCCCCTCGTCCTCTTCGGGCTCGCGGTGGCGCTCCGCCACTTCGACGCCGTGACCTCGGGCGAGATGGCCGGGCGGCGCGGCTGGATCCGGGCTGTGGGGCTCGGCGTGCTGGCCTTGGCGCTGTTCTTCACCCACGCCTTCCCGTTCCTCATCTTCGGCCTCGGCTTCGCGGCCCTCTTCCCGTGGCGCTTCCCGCGGCGCTGGCTGCTCGCGGGCGGGCCGGTCGTGCCCTCGCTCGTCGCGGCCGTCATCTGGGCGGTCGGCACCGAGGCGGGGCAGCTGTCGCTCGGCGCGCTGACCGACGGAGGCTCGGGCCAGCGGCTGGCCCTTGACGCGGCGCTCGCCGACATCCCGCACTGGCTGATGGACGCGCTCGCCTCGACGCGCGATGACGCGCTGTTCCTCGCCTTCCTCGGGCTCGTCTTCCTCGCCTCGACACTCGCGCAGGGAGCCGGCCCAGCCGTCGCCGCCGAGGGCGGGCCGACGCCAGACGGCCTGGTGCGGCCGGCGTCGCCGTGGCGGCTGCGGCTCCACGCGCTGCTCCCGCTCGCGTGTGCGGTGCTCTACTTCCGCTCGCCGCAGGGGAATGGCTACCTGTGGCTCATCGCGCAGCGCTTCCCGATGCTGTTCGTCATCACGGCGCTGCCGCTCCTCCGCTTCCCGGGCGGGCGAGCGGGCCATGTCGTCACGGCGCTCGCAGCCCTCCTCGCGCTGCTGACGACATGGAGCACGGTCGCGGCCTTCCGCGCCTTCGAGCGGGACGACGTCGGCGACTTCGACGCGGCCGCGGCGCAGCTGCCGCCGAGGGCGAAGGTGGCGGCCCTCATCTTCGACAAGGGGTCCTCGACGACCAACGGCCGCTTCGCGCCCTTCCTGCATTTTGGGTCCTACGTGCAGGCCGATCATGGGGGCGTGGTCATGTTCAGCTACGCCGGCTACGCCCACTGGCCCTTCGATTTCGCGCCTGGCAAGGCCCCGCCTGGCGGGTCGCCAGCGCGCCTCCGGTGGGAGTGGACGCCCGAGCGGGTGTCGGCGCGTGACGAGCTCGCGCCGTACTACACCCACGTCCTCGTCCGCGGCGACCGCTTCCGGCCGGCCGATGCGCCGTTTCAGCGCGTCTATGACGGGGCCCGCTGGGACGTCTGGGAGAACACCGCGCTGAAGGCCGCGGGGGCCGCGCCGTGACCTCGGCGCCCCCACCGTCGCGCGGGTCGCGGGCGGCCTTCGCGCTGCTCTTCGGGCTGGCGCTCGCCTTCAACGCCATCGCGGTGCTGACGCCGGGCTGGCTGCCGATGGGGGACGTCGGCGGCTGGATCGAGCTCATCGACGTGGTCGCGCGCCATGACGACCCGACGACGCTCTACGCGACGACCTACCTGCCGCCGACCGGGCTCGAGCCGAACTCGCTCGTCGTCCACGTCGGCAGCTGGCTCGCGGCCTTCATGCCGGCCGACGCGGCGGCGCGCGCGCTCGTGCTCGGGTACGCGGTCGGGACCCCGCTCGCGGTGCTGCTGCTCGCGGTGACGCTCGGGCGGTCGCGCTGGCTCGCGCTGATGTCGGCGCCGATGGTCTTCAACGCGCTCTTCAACGTCGGCTTGCTGAACTTTCTCGTGGCGTTCCCGCTGATCCTGGTGGCGCCCGCGCTGGCGCGGCGGATGGCGCAGCACGGGCGCTGGTGGGACGCGGTCGGACTGGCGGCGGTCTCGGTGGCGCTGTTCTACGCCCACGTCCTCGCCTTCCTGATGGGGATCGGCTTCACCGGCCTCGTGCTGCTCGTCGACCTGCGGCGGCCGCGGGACCTGCTGCGGCTCGGCGCGCTCGTGCCGGCGGGGCTCCTGCTCGCGCGCTGGGTGTGGCGAAAATACGTCGAGGCCGAGCCGACGGAGGCGGGGCTCGCGCTCGCGGGGCCCGACGGGCTGGGGCTCGTCTTCGAGACCCCGGCGCAGCGCCTGGCGGCATTTCATGAGTGGGGCTTGCGCGTCTTTCGTGACGGGGCCGACGAGGCGCTCTTCCTGCTGCTGCTCGGGACATGGCTCGCGCTGATGGCGGCCTCGCAGGCGCGCCCTGCCGCGTCTGCGCCCCCCGCCTCCGCATCTCCCGCGCCGCGCGGCGGGCTCACGGGCGCGACGCTCGAGCTGCTGACCTTCGGGGCCCTCGCGGCGTGGCTCGCGATGCCGTCGCACATGCAGGAGATCCAGCTCATCGCCGAGCGCGTGGTCGTCCCGCTGCTCATCCTGCTGACGCTGTGGCCGCGGCTCGACCTCGACCGCGGGCGGGTGAGGTGGCTGCTCGTCCCGATGGCCTTCGCGGCCCTCGTCTACCCGTGGGCCGCGCAAGCGCGCTTCGAGCGCTTCGACCGCGAGGTGGTCGCGGGACTGCCGCAGCTGATCCGCGACCTTCCGCCGCGGTCGCGCCTCGCCTTCGTGATGTACGACACCGAGGCGCCTGTCACCTACATGGGCCCGCACTGGCACCTCGCGAAGGCGCTGATGGCGGTCGAGAACGGCGGCGTCACGGACGACAGCTTCGCCATCCGCCCGCACTGCCCGGTCCAGTTCCGGCCCGGCGCCTCGCCGACCCCGCTTTCGCGCGAGTTCTGGAATGACGACGGTCTCTTGCGCTGGGACTACGTGCTGCTGTGGGGCGCGGCCGTGCCGCGCGAGGCCCGGGAGCACCCGCTGCTGACGGTGCGAGCCGAGGACAGCGGCTGGCACCTGCTCGCGGTGCGCCGCCCGACGCCCGGACCGCGGCTCATGGCGGGCGGGACGGCAGGCGTTGACGCGGAGGAGGGGTGCGCCGGGCTGCCGGTCGTGGCGCTCCAGGCGGCGACCGACGACCTCGGGGTAACGGCCCTTGACGTGCAGTGTCCGCGCGGCGTGCGGCGCCACCTCGGGCCGGCGGGGGGCAAGAGCCGAAGCCGCATCGGCTGCCGCGATGACGAGCGCCTCATCGGACTGCACGGCTACGCGGACACGGTGCTGCGCGGGCTTGGTGCGCTCTGCCTGCCGCCCCCCGAGACGCCCTGGTGTACCCGACGGCCGCGCCACGACCGGGAGCGGGGGCGCGATCCGCGCGAACGCGAGGCGCTCGGCCCGGACGCGCCGCTCTCGCGGCCGCCCGAAGCACCAGAGTGCCGCGTCGGGGCGCCGCCCGAGGACCCGGACGCCGAGACCGCCGAGCCCGAGCGGCCACCAGCCCCTCGCGAAGATCCGCTCGTGGGCCTGACCCGCGGGGCTCCCTTCGTCCTTCGCTGCCCGGAAGGTCAGCAGGTCCAGGCCGTCGTGGCGCG
>SYAK01000437.1 GCA_005788935.1 Pseudomonadota bacterium | reverse complement strand
CGCCACTGGATCGGCCGCTCCGAGGGCGCCGAGGTCGACTTCCGCCTCGCGGGCCACGACGGCGCGCTGCGCATCTACACGACGCGCCCGGATACGCTCTACGGCGTGACCTACATGGTGCTCTCGCCTGAGCACCCGCTCGTGTCGGTCATCACGCCGCCGACCCACAAGGACGCCGTCGCGGCCTACGTCGCGCAGGCGGCGGGCAAGACGGACCTCCAGCGCACCGACCTCGCGAAGGACAAGAGCGGCGTCTTCACCGGAGCCTACGCCGTCCATCCGCTGACCGGCGCTGAAATCCCCATCTGGATCGCGGACTACGTCCTCATCTCCTACGGCACGGGCGCCATCATGGCGGTCCCGGCCCACGACGAGCGCGACTGGGCCTTCGCCAAGGCCTTCGCGCTGCCCATCATCCCGGTCGTCTCCGGCCCCGACGGCGCCGCCCCCGACGTCAGCGCCGCCGCCTGGACCGAGGAGGGGCGCGCTATCAACTCGGGCGCCTACGACGGCCTCGAGACGCCCGTCTTCAAGGCCCGCGTGACCTCCGACCTCGAGGCGCGCGGCCTCGGCAAGAAGACCGTCAACTTCCGCCTCCGCGACTGGCTGTTCTCGCGGCAGCGCTACTGGGGCGAGCCCATCCCGATCCTGCACCGCGAGGACGGGAGCCTCGTCGCGGTCCCGTTCGGTGAGCTGCCGTTGACGCTGCCCGAGGTCGAGAGCTACAAGCCCTCGGGCACGGGCGAGAGCCCGCTCGCGACCATCACCGACTGGGTCAACGTCCGCGACCCCGCGACGGGCGAGACCCTGCGCCGCGAGACCAACACGATGCCGCAGTGGGCGGGCAGCTGCTGGTACTACCTGCGCTACATGGATGCCCACAACACGGACGGCCCGTTCTCGCGCGAGAAGGCCGACTACTGGCTGCCGGTCGACCTGTACGTGGGCGGCGCGGAGCACGCGGTTCTGCACCTCTTGTATGCGCGGTTCTGGCACAAGGTCATGTACGACCTCGGGCTCGTCTCGTGCGTCGAGCCCTTCCAGAAGCTCGTCAACCAGGGCATGATCCTCGGGGCCGACAACCAGAAGATGTCGAAATCACGCGGCAACGTCGTGAACCCCGACGACATTGTGGCCGAGTTCGGGGCCGACGCGCTGCGCCTCTACGAGATGTTCATGGGCCCGCTCGAGGCCGTGAAGCCCTGGAAGACCAGCGACATCATCGGCATCGTCCGTTTCCTCGACAAGGTCTGGAAGATCGGTCTCCGTCCTCTGGGCCCAGGCTGGGGCGGCGACGAGGTCGAGCGCCTGACGCATCGCACCATCCGGAAGGTGAGCGGCGACATCGAGGGGCTGCGCTTCAACACGGCCATCAGCGCGCTGATGGTGCTCTCGACCGAGCTGCAGAGCCTCAAGGAGACCCCACGGGACGCGTGGATGGCCTTCCTGAAGCTGCTCGGGCCCTTCGCGCCGCACATCGCCGAGGAGCTGCGCGCCCGCGCGGGCGGGGAGGGCAGCATCGCACACGAGACCTGGCCGACGTGGGACGAGGCGCTGTGCGTCGAGAACACGGCGGAGATCGTGGTGCAGATCAACGGCAAGGTCCGCGCCCGCTTCGAGGCGGCTCGTGGCCTGCCGCGCGAGGACCTCGAGGCGACCGCGCTCAAGGTCGAGCGGGTCGCCGAGCTGCTCGCGGGGCTGACCGTGCGCAAGGTCATCTCGGTCCCTGACAAGCTCGTCAACATCGTGGCCAGCTGAGGCGTCATGCAGTTCGAAGAGGTCACGACCATCGCCCAGCCAGCGGCCCGCGTCGTCCACACGATGATCTGGGAGCTCGAGTCGCTCGTCCCGTTCATGGACAACGTCGAGGCCATTGAGACGCGGCGCCTCGAGCAGCAGGAAGATGGGCGGGTCATCGGGCTGCGGCACTGGCAGGGGACCTCGGGACAAGTCCCGGCAATCGTCCGGCCGTTCGTGTCGCGCGCGCAGCTCGGCTGGCTCGATCACGCGATCTGGTACCCGAGCGAGCACAAGGTCGCGTGGCGCATCGAGAACAGCCACAGCGCCTACGCGCGCTGCGAGGGCGAGAACGTGTTCGCACCTGACCCCGAGAGGCCGGAGACGCATACGCGCTGCGTCATCCGCGGGGTCTTCGACGTGGACGGAGCGAAGCTGCCAGCCGTGCCCGCCTTCGTCGGGCGCAAGATCGCACCCAAGCTCGAGGACATCGTCATCGGCTACATGCGGCCGAATTTCCGCCAGCTCGCGGCCGGCCTCGAGGCGCGGCTGCGTCAGGGTGGGGTGGCGTGAGCCGCATGCCCGACGGGGTTGGCACGACCGGTGCAGCGGCGACCGGCGTGCCAGCGTCCGAAGGCCCCGACGCGGTCGGTGGCGTGGCGCTTGAGGCGTCCATGGAGGCCGCTCCGCCCGAGGTCGGCGTCCCCCCGGAACCTGCGCTCGGCGCGTCTGGCGCTGGCGCGGAACGTGTCGCTGCGAGCGCCATGCCAACGGGCGGCCACGCGGCGGCCAACTCGGACCGACAGCCAGCCGAGGAGCGATTTCTGCCGGTCGGGGCGGCGCTCGGCGTCGCGGTCGGGCCGATGGCGCTCATCGGGCAGGCGGCGGCCGGGACGGGCGACGGCCACTGGTACGTCGGGGTCATCGCGGCGGTGCTCGGGGCGCTGACGGGCGGCTTCGGCCTGCCGGTGCTGCTGCGGCCGTCCGCGACCGGGTTCAGCCTGGAGGCTGCCAGCGCGCGCCCGCTGACGCCAGCCTTCGGGG
>SYAK01000436.1 GCA_005788935.1 Pseudomonadota bacterium | reverse complement strand
GGTGAACTGCCGCACGCGGGC
The DNA here is from genome assembly GCA_005788935.1 of Pseudomonadota bacterium. Next base: position 3,623 of record SYAK01000436.1, on the reverse strand, counting down.
GAGCGGGCCGCCGACCTTGAGCCCGATGGAGGCCTCGCCGAAGAGGTGACGCTTGGCGAGGGTGTCGACGTCGATGTCGCGCCCCCGCGCGTCGAGCTCGTCCTGCAGCTCCTCGTGAATGATGCGCTGCTCGACCGCGACGTCCTCGGGGCGCAGGTGCGGCGCCGAGAACATCGCGCCCATGAGGGCGAGGACATCGGGGACCCGCGCTGGCACGCAGGCGGCCTCGAAAGTCGTGAAGTCGCGGGAGGTCGCGGCGTCGATCCCGCTCGCGATGCGCTCGATGGCGCTGTTGAGCAGATACGTATCAGGATACGCCTCACACCCTCGAAAAAGCACATGCTCGAGGAGATGCGACAGGCCGTTCGTCGGGGGGGTCTCGTAGCGCGAGCCGACGCGCACGAAGAGCACGACCGAGGCGACGTGCAGGTGCGGGAGCGGCACGACGACGACGTCGAGCCCGTTGTCGAGGGCGCCGATGTCGACAGCGGGGCGGGGCAGGATGGTCGGGTCGATCATGGGCGGTTCTCCGGGGCGGCGACCTCGACGGCGGCGAGCGCGGCCGCGAGGTCCCGGGCCGACGGGCGGGCCTGGGGATGGGGTGCGAGGGCGGCGAGGATGGGGTCTGCAAGCCCGCCCGCGGAGGTGAGGGCGAGGGCGAGGGTCTCGGGGGCCGCGGCGTGATGGCGCAGGCCCGTGGCGAACTCCCAGAGCATCGCGCCGAGGGCGTGGACGTCGGCCGCCTGCGACGGCGGAGCGCCCGCGTGCCACTCGGGCGCGTGATAGGCGGGTGTGCCGGTCGGCTCGGGCCGGAGCGGGGCGCCGAGGACGCGCGCGTTGCCGTAATCGATAACGTGGCAGGGCACTGGCGACGGGCCCTCGGAGATCAGGAAGTGGGCTGGCTTGAGATCGCCGTGGGCGAGCCCGAGCAGCGCCCCGTCGGCGCCTCGAGCCGCGTGCAGCGACGCGAGCGCGCGGGCGAGGTGTTCGAACACCTCCCGAAGACGGGCTGGTGGAGCCCCGACGAGCCGCGGATCGCAGGGACGCAGGGCCAGGCCGGGGGCCCGCGCGAGGGCGAGCCACGGGGACGGATCGTCGAGGTCGGCCGCGAGGAGCCGGGGGGCTGGGGGATGCGGCAGGAGGGCGAGGAGCGCGGCCTCCTCGCGCAGACCGCGTGCGGCCTCGGCGTCCCCGGCGAGGTGGGGCATCAGGCGCTTCAGCACGACGTCCCAACCGCTCGCCGAGCCGGCATGGCGCGCAAGCGACGCCTCGGCGGTGTGGCCACAGGCCAGCGTCGCGCCGAGCTCGAAGGGACCCACGCGCCGTGGCGGCGGGGCATTCATCGCGACCGCCTCAGAGGCCGACCTCGCGCAGTCGCGTCATGGCCTCGCGCTGCTCCTTGGAGAGCTTGGGCGGGACCGCGATGTGGAGCGTGATGAACTGGTCGCCCGAGGCCTTGCTGTTGACCTTCGGCAGCCCGCGCCCGCGGAGTCGGAGCACCGTGCCATGGCGCGTCCCGGCGGGGACCTGCACGACCTCGTCGCCCGTCAGCGTCGGAACGGTCAGATCGTCGCCGAGGGCCGCCTGCGAGAAGGTGATGTCGCGCTCGAGGTGGATGTCGGCGGCGTCCCGCTTGAAGATCGGGTGTTCGGCCACGTGCAGGACGATCGACAGGTCGCCGCGCTCGCCGCCTGGCCCGCCGGTCTCACCCTCGCCCGGGACACGCATGCGCATCCCGTCGTCCACGCCGGCCGGGATGCGGACCGACAGCGTGCGCTGGACCTTCTTGAAGCCATGGCCGCTGCAGTCGGGGCACTTGTCCTTGATCGTGGAGCCGTTGCCCTGGCACACCGGGCAGGCGGTCTGCACCATGAAGAAACCCTGCTGACGCGTGATACGACCCGCGCCCTTGCAGGTGCCGCAACCCTCGGGCTTCGTCCCCTTCCGGGCCCCCGAGCCCTCGCAGCCGCCGCAGACGTCATGCCGCTCGAAGGTGAGGTCCTTCTTGGCGCCCGAGACGGCCTCCTCGAAGCTCACGTCGAGCTCGGTCTGAAGGTCTGCGCCGCGCCGGACGCGACGCCCGCCACCACCGCCGCCACGCCCGAAGATCTCGCCGAAGACGTCGCCGAAATGGCTGAAGATGTCGCTGAAGTCGCCGCCGCCGCCGCCCGCGGGGCCGTCGACACCCTCGTGACCGAAGCGATCGTAGCGGGCGCGCTTGTCCGCGTCGGACAGCACCGAGTAGGCCTCGTTGACCGCCTTGAAGCGCTCTTCCGCCTCGGCATTGTTCGGATTGAAGTCGGGGTGGAACTGCCGCGCGAGCTTGCGAAAGGCGGCCTTGAGTGCGGCTGCGTCCGCGTCCCGCGCGACCTCGAGGGTCTCGTAGTAGTCCTGTTTCGCCATGATCGTGCTCGTCTCGTCGCCCGCGGGAGCGCGGCCGCGACGTATCGGGTGGGGCGCTCGCGGGCGAGGTCCGGGCGTGCGCAAACGGCGCCCGAGGGTAGTCACCCTGCGCGGGGAATCAAGGTGTACGGTCCGAAAAACGCGCGCAGGTCGGGCCGTCGTCTCGTCTTGACCCGCCGACCCACCTCCGCCACCGTGGTGCCATGGGCCGACGCGCCGCCACCTTTCTGACCGGAGCGGTCATCATCACCGCGGTGCTCCTGCTGCCTCCGCGGGCGACGCTCGATGCGGCAGACCTCGCCTTCGCCGCCCTGCCGTGGGCCGCGCTCGGGCTGACGGTGGCATTTCCCAGCGTGGTCTGGAGCCACGCTGTCTTTCCGGCGAGCTTCGCCCCGCTCGCGATCGCGCGACCCGACGTCTTCGGGCCCGAGCGCCACGCGGGCCTCGGCGGCCTCCTGACGGTCATCGTCGTGATCGCGGCGTTCGGGCTGCTGATCCAGGCAAGCAGCGCACGAACGGACGGGGGCACCGAAGACGCGCCGGCCCGCGTGGCAGCTCGACCTCAGATCGCCCGCCTGCTCGCGCTGTTCGCGATCTGCGCCCCCGCCGCAGGAGTCTGGGAGCCGCTGCTGTCGGGACCCCCGCGGCCCGCGGCCTTGGCGCTCGGCCTGATCGCGACCCTCGCGGTCGGGCTCGTCGCCGCGGGGCCGCTGATGTCGCTCGCGCCCGAGGCGACCGTGAGGGACGCCCGCGCCGCCGAGATGACGTTGCGGGCCTCCCTGCGGCGAGGTTCCCGCCGCATCCCCCTCGGGGTGGCGCTCGGGGTGCTCACGGGGCTCGCAGGGCTCGCCTGGTACTTGCGACTCGGAGGCGCGGGATGAGGCATTTCCTCTGGATCTTGCTGGCGCTCGTCTTCACGGGCGGCGCCGTGTTCTTCCTCGCGCGCGGCAGCGACCTCTTCGTGGCGCTCGACTATGTCGGTGGGCTCGTGCACCTGCTCGTCGGCCTCGGTCTCGTCCGCGGCGCCCTCGAGCTCGCGCGCCTCGTCGCGTTGCCGCCCCGATCGGGCCCCTGAGCGCTGACGCGCGGCGAACGACGCTTGCCAGACCTGGCCCGACGCAGCCATGCTCGGAAGATGCCGCACGCCGCCAGAACCCTGCATGAGGCCGTCCGGGCCATGAACCCGGACGCCGTCGCCCGCCTGCTCGTCGAGGGCGCTG
>SYAK01000435.1 GCA_005788935.1 Pseudomonadota bacterium | reverse complement strand
CCGAGCTCGACTCCGCGGCCCGGGAGGGGGACGTCTCGCAGAGCAGTAACGGTCCGGGGCGTTGGCTCGCCTACGGGGTGTCCATGGTCGTCTGCTTCGAGGTCGTGGCCCCCGACGTGGTGGTCGTGACGGTCTTTCATCAGGGAGGTGTCGCGTGAAGTGTCCAGCCTGCGGTTCGCCTGCGTTCACGTCGACGCGCGTCGTGCGCGCCCTGTCCGCGAAGATCCCTGACATCCTCGCCGATGGGCTCGAGGAGGGGGCGTGTGGGGCGTGCGGCGAGACGTGCGTCACGGTCCCGCGCGCGCGGGAGCTGACCGACGTGATCGCGGCGGCGCTCATCGCCAAGCGGTGGCGGCTCGCGGCCGGCGAGGTCCGATTCCTGCGGACCGCGCTCAACCTGCGGGCGGAGGCGCTGGCCGAGACCCTCGGGGTCACCGCAAGTCAGCTCAGCCGATGGGAGAACGCGGCCTCTCGCGAGGGGCGGACGGTCCGGATCTCGGCCACGGCGGACAGGCTGCTCAGGTTGCTCGTGGCGCAGCATCGCGGCCTGCCGGTGCCGGACCTGAGAGGCATCGACGCGCGTCACGACGCGCCGCTCGCGCTCACGGTGCGCCTGAAGGCCGCGTGGGGCCCTGTCGAGGCGCCCGCGGCGGCGGTCGCCTGAGCGTCTGCCGCGCCCGAAGCGGCCCGACCAGGACGCCGACCGGTGGATGCTGCGTTGCCGGGTGCGCTGCACAGGCTGCGCCACGATCCCCGCCCCAGCCGTGCGGCAGGTCCGGACGCGTGCCCTTGACCGGGGACTCGCCCGGGCCCGTCAAGACCACGCCCGCGAGCCTGCTCGGGCCACCCCGACACGCCACCCCGGCGGGCCCTCGGCCTGATGATGCCCACGCCCGGACGACGAGACCGCGCCCTTGCCAGCCCCGCGCGGAGGCGCCATCATCCTCCCGTCCGCCTCAGGAGGTCAACACATGACGACCCGCACCCACATCCGCCCCATCGCCTGGCTTGGGGAACACCCCGGGGAAGCGCTGCGAGAGCTTGACGCGGATCGCCGCCCCGTGGTGCTGACAGAGGCTGGCGAGGCCCGCGCGGTGCTGGTGGACCTCGAGACGTGGGAGGAGCGCGAGCGTGCCTTCCTGATGCTCAAGCTCATGGCGCAGTCCGAGGCCGACGTCGCCGCGGGCCGCACCATGTCCCAGGCGGACGCCTTCGCGCGCGCCGAGGCGCAGCTGGCGGCCGTCGGCGCCTGAATGGACCGCCCATCCTCGTACGCGGTGCGCTGGACCGAGCAGGCCGCTCGGGACCTCGTCGGCATCACCGATTTCATCGCGCAGCAGGCGCCCGAGCGGGCCCGCGGTGTGCTCGACCGCCTGCGCCAGGCCGCCTCGGGTCTGACCGACTTCCCCGAGCGAGGCCGCGTGGTCCCGGAGCTGGCCCGTTTTGGCGTCGTCGGGCTGCGAGAGCTGGTCGTGCCCCCTTGGCGCGTCCTCTACCGAGTCGACGCGGACCGTGTGACGGTGCTCGCGGTGTTCGACGGCCGCCGGGATCTCTCCGACGTCGTGTTCGACCGAATCATGCGCACGTGACTGAGCGCACGCAAGGCTCCAGCCCGAGGCTGCCGTCAAGGACGAGGTTCAGGTCGACGAGCGCGCATCACCTTCGTACATCTCGGTCAGGTGCGCGTCCCAATCCCGAACCTGCGCGCCGCGCAACGACCCGCGCAGGCGCGTCAAGACAGGCGTGGCCTCGGGCGGGGAGGCGGGAGATGTGACCGCCGCGAGCAGCGCCTCGACCAGACGGGACACCGACGTCCCGTGCGCCGCCGCATAGGCCGCCGCTGCTGCGAGCACCTCCGCTTCGACCTGCAACTGGACCTTGGCTGCGGGCATCAGGACCTCCTCCGAGGAGACCGCGACCTCGGCCCCTGGAGGTCAAGCCGCCGGTCGCGCGCCAGCGGGTCCCCTTCGCCGCGCGCAGTCGCTGACCACCAACCCCTCCCAGGTGTCCATGACGTCGTCACGCGTGAAGCACCCCGTGGAGGTCGCTCCACGTCGCGCGCCTGCGCGGGGCTCGCGAAACGATCGCTTCACAAGCTTGTCGCGTAATAAGCGATCGCTTATTATCTTGCTCGGAGCAGCGTTCGCTTCACACAAAGGCTTCCATGGCGCGCAAGACCGGATTCTTTGAGCGGAGCACGGTCGCGGGGGACGCGGTCTCGGCCTTCATCCCCGCGCCCCTGCCACCATCGGAGCCACCGCTCGACCTCGGTGGGGCGCTCGGGCCTCTTTTGGCGCGAGCGAGCGAGCGACTGCGCCTCCTTGAGCTCGCGGGCGACCTCGTCCCCTCGGTGGCCTGGTCCGTGTACGCGTTCGTGCGCAAGGAGGCCGTCCTCTCCGCCCAGATCGAGGGGACGCAGGCGACGCTTATGGACCTCCTCGAGGCCGAGGCCGCGGGTGGCCTGCGAGTCGAGCCTGAGGACGCCGACGTGGAGGAGGTCTGTGGCTACGTCGACGCCCTCGACTTTGCGTGGGACCAGCTCGGACGGGTGGATGGCCTCCCGCTCTCCCGCCGCCTCCTCTCGGAGACGCACCGGAGGCTGCTCCGCGGCGCACGAGGTGCCCAGAAGCAGCCCGGCGAGGTCAGGAATTCGCAGGACTGGATCGGCGGGGCGCGCCCTCGCGATGCCGTGCTCGTCCCGCCGCCGCCGCATCGGCTTGACGCCCTCCTCGATGACCTCGAGCGCGCCATTCACGACCCCAGCGACCTGCCGCCGCTCGTGCGGGTAGGGCTCCTCCATGTTCAGTTCGAGACGCTGCACCCGTACCTCGACGGGAACGGGAGACTCGGCCGCCTCCTCATCACGCTGCTCCTTCGTCATTGGGGCCTGCTCAGCCGCCCCTTGCTTTACCTGAGCCTCTTCCTCAAGATGCACCGCAAGGCGTATTATCGTCATCTGACGGCGGTCAGGGAAGATGGCGACTGGGAGGGATGGCTCGCGTTCTTCCTCGACGGCGTCGCGACCGTCGCGGATGAGGCGGTCGCGACGGCGCGACAGCTCCACCTCATCATCGGCGAGCACCGCGACCGGCTCCTCGCGCGAGACGACGCGACGCTGCTGAGCCTTCGCCTCTTCGAGCGACTGCCTGAGCACCCGATCCTCACGGTGAACCGGGCCATGGCGCTCCTTGGCTGCTCGCGCCCCGCGGCGGGCAAGGCCCTGCACGTCCTCGAGGCCGCGGGGGTCGTCGCGCCACGCGACGCGCAGAGGCGGAACCGGGCCGTCGTGTTCGAGGACTACCTCGCGGTCCTGCGCGAGGGCACAGAGCTCCGAACCTGACCTCAACGGTGTCGCGGGGTTCAAGGATGCCGTTGGGGTCATGTGCTGGCAAAGGGACATGTGACGAAACGGCCGGATGGAGATTCGCCGGGCGGTGGGTCCCAGCCCCGCGCGGAGGCGCCATCAGGCAGCCTTCGGCCTCAGGAGGTCAGCGCATGACGCCCCGCGCCCACATCCGCCAGATCGCCGGGCCTGGGCAGCGCCGGGGGGAGTGCCCCGCGCAATGCGTGGCGCCATGACAGAGCCTGATCCTCGACATCACTAACGCGGAGCGTTACGTGTTCTGCATGGCGATTGTGAGCTTCGCGAACACCCGCACCCGGCGCATCTTCGAGCGTCAGCGCCTGAACGAGCTCGGGCCCGACCTGACGCGCATGGCCCTCAAGAAGCTCGTGATGGTCCACGCCGCGGTCCAGCTCGACGACCTGCGCTTGCCTCCGGGAAATCGGCTTGAGGCGATGTCGGGCGACCGCATCGGTCAGCACAGCGTCCGCGTCGACGATCAGTTTCGACTCTGTTTTCGTTGGGACGGACGCGACGCGCACGACGTCGAGCTGGTTGACGACCACTGACCCGGGGCCACCTCTCCCCACAGCCCCCACAGCCACGAGGAGCCAGGACCATGCACGCGAGACTGCCCCCCATCCACCCCGGCGAGATCCTCCTGACGGAGTTCCTCAAGCCGCTCGCGCTGTCTCAGTACCGCGCCGCGCGGCGCCTTGGGATCCCGCAGCCACGCCTGTCGGCGATCACCCGCGGCGCGCGCGGGATCTCCGCAGATACGGCGCTGAGGCTCGCGCGGCTGCTCGGCACGACGCCCGAGTTCTGGACCAGGCTGCAGGCCCACTACGAGCTCGAGCTCGCGCGGGACGCCCTCGGACCCGACGGCCTCGCGGCCATCGAGCCCCTCCGGGAGGCCGAGCTCGCGGTGCACGCCCCAGGCTGACACCGGCTGACACCGGCTGACCGCGCGGCGTCGTGACCTCCCGAGCGACAGGCAGCCCCGCCGTAAACGCCCGGCAGGCCGTCGCCAACGCCGCAAGTCAGGCTCGGGCGCCCGCCTGCTCGCAAGGGCCCTCTCGGCCAAAGGGTTGACAGTCGACGCCCTCGCGCCCCACAGCAGGTTCATGAGCCCGCGCGACACGACCCCGGAAGCCTACGCCGTGTAGGTGGCGATTTGGCGCAGGATGGGCCCGGCCGGGCGACACGCCCTCGTCGCGCGGATGAGCGAGGACCTCCGAGAGCTCAGCCGGTCCGGCATCCGGCAGCGACACCCGCGCTGGAGCGACACCGAGGTCGAGCTCGAGCTGCGCCGCCTGATGTGGGGTGACGCGCTCTTCCGGCAGGTCTACCCCGACCACGAATTCCCCGCACCATGAACAGCCTGCCGGACTTCGTGCGCCGCGTCGTCACGATCCTCGACGAGCTGACCGCGAGCGATCTCGCGGGCGAGTATCCTGCGATTCAATGCGTGACGCCCGACGGCGCGTGCTCCATCGATATCCTCGCGCGGCTCGGTGACGCCTTCGCCTTCGAGGACCTCGAGGCGACGGAGACGACGTGGCGGGGCGTGCCGATGACCGTCGTGACGCCGCGGCAGCTGTTCCTGATGAAGCGCGACACCGTCAGGCCTCAGGACCGGGCGGACGCGCTGAGGTTGCAGGCCCGCTTCAGGCTCGGGGAGGGGTGAGATGCCGCTCCGCAGGTTCCGCAGCGTGGAGGCGATGGGCGAAGCGACCGAGGCGGCGAGGGCCGAGCGCGGCGTCGACTGGGAGGCCGTCGCGCACGTGCTCGCCATCGCGGAGGCCGGAGCCCCGCGGCGCATGGTCCCCGGCCTCTACAAGTTCCGCTCCGTCGAGGCCTGGAACGCGGCCTCGGAGCGCTGGGAGCAGGGTGCTGTCGCGCTCGCCGCCGACCGTGCGCGACAGGCCATGGCCACGCGGGGCCCCGACCCCGACTGAGGCCTCTGGGGGCGTCGTCGCCCGGGATCTCTGGCGTGTTGTGCGCCCGCGGGCCGCGACAGTCGCCAGAGCACGGGCATGGAGCGCGACGCGAGGCGCATGTGAAGCGCGTCCGGCGTCTCTGACAGCCCGGTCTTGGGCCCGCTCAGGCCCCGAGCACCGTGACCGTGCGGCCGGCGTGGGTGACCTCGCGCTGCCAGAGCTTGTCGTCCCAGCTACGCCCCGGGCGGACGTCGAAGACGACGAGCCAGCCGTGGTCGAGGCCGAGGACCTGCAGGTAGCCGCAGAGCTGGGCGACGCCGCCCGAGACGATGGTCTCGAGGCCCTCGGTCGCGGATCCGCTTGATTTCAATGCCGAAGCGGTCCGCGCCGTAGGCGACGAGCAGATCCATCGCGCCGCGGCCTGCGGCGAACTCGAGGTGGACGCGGCCTCCGCCGTTGACCACGCGCTGCAGGAAGGCGCACAGGGCGAGGTGCGGGATGGCCTCGGGGTAGGCGCTCGGCTCGGTCGCGAGGGCGTCGGCGTTCTCGCGCCACCAGCCGCGGAAGGCCGTCATCAGGGCCGGGAGGTCGAGGCGCCCGTCAGGCGTTGCCCACGGCCACCACGGGCGCGGGAGCGACAGCTGCAGGTTCATCGTCAGCTGGCGGACGAGGACCTCGCGGTAGATGGGGTTGGCGGCCTCGACGCCGTCTGGGCCGAGGCGCAGCAGGCCGAGATCGAGCACGTATTGAAAATTGTCCGAGTCATACGCGATGGATCGCGGCGTGTCGCCGAGCAGGGCCGCCTCGACGACCCGGGCGACGCGGGGCTCCTTCAGGCGCTCTGCGAGGTTGTCGAGGTGGGTGCGGCGGGCGAGGATGAGCTGCTCGCGGGCGGCGTCGACGTGGGCCACCGTGATGGGCGCGGCGCGGTCGGGGACGAGCTTGCGGACGAAGAGGTCGGCGAGGGCGTTGACGAGCCACGGCTGCCCGTCGGTCAGGCGATGGAGCTCGGCGGCGGCGTCTGGCTCGAAGGGCTGGCCAGTGTCTGCGGTGTGCTGCGCGAGCAGCTCGGCCACCTCGTCGGCGTGGAAGTTTCGCAGCGTCAGGGAGCCCGCGCTGACGTTGAAGGGGGAGCCCGCGTTCAGCGGCTTGCCGTCCTTCGCGGCGGCCAGATAGTCGCGCAGGTCGCGCAGCCCGATGAGCGCGACGGAGGTCGGGAATTTCCCGACGCCGCGCGTCATGAAGCCGTGACGCAGCTGGGAAAGCAGGCTGACCATCGCGGGCCCCGTCACGACGTCGGACTCGTCGATGAGCAGCACCAGCGGGACCTTGATGGCGGCCGCCCAGGCGCCAAGCCACGGACGCAGCCGCCAGCCGCTATTGCCCGCGATGAAGGGCGCCGGATCGGGCGAGCGCCACGCCTCGGGGAGCTCTTGAGCCCCCTCGTGGATGGCGTTCAGCCAGATGGGCTCGGCCAAGGCCACGTCGTCGATGCCCCGGGCGGACTCGAGGCTCACCCAGCAGGCCGCGAGCCCCTGCGCGCAGAGCGACTCCGCGAGCGCCTTCATGGCCGTGGTCTTGCCGGTCTGGTGCGGCGCGTGGAGGATGAAATACTCGCGCCGGTCGAAGAGCTCCTGCACGTCGGGCAGGCGGGCCATCGCAGGGAGCATGTAGTGCCGCTCGGGGTCGCACGGGCCTGAGGTGTTGAAGAAGCGCGGCATGGGTCTCCTCAGGACTGCGCCGCCTGTCGCGGCCCGGCCTGACGCCCGCGACCAGACGTCAACGCCCGCCCCGTGTCAAGCCACCGGCCGACTCGGCCCGTGTGTGCCGTCACTGGCGTGTGACTGGGGCGTCAGGCCCGTTCAGGCCCCGAGCACCGTGACCGTGCGGCCGGCGTGGGTGACCTCGCGCTGCCAGAGGCGCTCGTCCCAGCTGCGGCCCGGGCGGACGTCGAACACGACGAGCCAGCCGTGGTCAAGGCCCAGGCTCTGCAGGTAACCGCAGAGCTGTGCCACGCCCCCCGAGACGATGGTCTCGAGGCCGTCGTGGTCGCGGACGCGCTTCAGCTCGACGCCGAAGCGGGCGGGCCCGTAGACGACCAGCAGGTCCATCGCGCCACGGTCGGTGGCGAACTCGCGGTGGACGCGGCCTCCGCCGTTGACGACGCGGTGCAGGAAGGCGTTGAGCGCGAGGTGAGGCACGGCCTCCGGGTAGCCTGGCGCCTGCCGCACGAGGGCGACTGGACCGAGCCGAGGCTCACTATTTTTCCAGCACTTTTGATCGTCTGCTCCAGTGGCTGGTGGGAGGACTTCTGGCGCTGGGTCGACCAGCGCGACAGGGCGCACCTCCGCAAACGCCTTCGCGGAGAAATTCCGAACCGTTTCAGGGGCAATCCGAAGCCGCGTCCGGTCGCCGACGGCACCGAGCGCCTCGACCTTACCGACCTGTCCCCATGTTCGCAGCCGCCCTCGGAGCCTGACGGGCCGAAGACAAGCCGCCACCTCACCGGGAGCCTGGACCCCCGAACCAGCCCACGCATGGCCAGCTGAGCCGTGCCCGCCCCCAAAATGGCGGAGAGACCTCTCCCCTCATCTTCGATCACTCCCGTTCGGTCTCGTTCGGTCGCTGTGGCTGGCATGAGACGTCTCGCTCGTGATAGTCTTCGCCCGCCGCCCCGGGAGCGTGTCTGCTGGGCCTGAGGCCCGCGGGCGAACCAACCCCGACGGAGCGGTCGGAGGGTTCGGGACATGACGATGCACTTGCGCCTGGCGGTCTTCGCGTGCGTGTCGCTGACGGCCGGGCATGCGTCCGCAGAGACTCCCAAGGAGGCGCCGCCTCCAGCACCCGACGACGCGTCGGGGCTGGGCTTCGAGCTGCGCCTCCCGATGACCGATCTCCGCACCAAGGACGCCTGCGTCGATCGCAAGCTCACCGCCGAGTGCCGCGTCGACGCTGCGGTCGGCACGTGCCAGCCCTTCGAGTGCGTATGGGAGGGCGCTCCCGAGGCAGACGACCCGCCCGGGACGAAGACCTTCTATCCATGCGTCCGCTGCGCCATTCCGGCCAAGGCTCCGGAGACGCCTCCGCCGGCCAAGACGCAAGGGGCTGATGGTCACGGCGCACCGGCCACGCACGGCGACGCGCCCAAGACGGATGCGCCGAAAGCCGAGGCCGAGGCCGCCAAGCCCGCGGCGACGCCGCCCCCAGCGGAGCGCTGCGCACCGACGGCCGTCGCGTCGCCCCCTGCTGCCCCGCCTGCGGAGGGCGCGCCAGCCGCTGCGCCAGAGGCCAAGGCCGAGGAGGGCGGTTGCCGTGCGGGTGGGAGCGGGTTCGGACTGCTCGGAGGGCTCGCGGGGCTCGTCTTCTTCAGGCGTCGGCGCGCCTGACGGGGCTCAGCGGGGCGAGCCGCTCGCGGTCCGCGCGAACAGGGCCCGCTGGACCCGCGACTCGAGGCCGTGCCCGAGGAGGCCGGCGAGTCCTGCAGAGGCCTCAGCCACGGCACGCAGGTCGACGCCGGTGGTGTATCCGAGGCCCGCGAGCAAGTACAATAGGTCTTCGGTGGCGATGTTGCCCGAGGCCGACTTCGCGAACGGGCAACCGCCGAGCCCGCCCGCCGACGCGTCGAAGCGGCGGAAGCCGAGATCCAGGGCGCGCGTCACGTTGGCCGCCCCCGTGCCCCACGTGTCGTGGAAGTGCCACACGAGGCGCTCAGCGGGCGCCCGTGCGAGGAGGGCCTCCCCCAATTGCGCCACGTGGCCTGGCGTGCCGACGCCGAT
>SYAK01000039.1 GCA_005788935.1 Pseudomonadota bacterium | reverse complement strand
CCCGCCGCTCGGACGAACCGCGCAACCCCGCGTTCTCATGGCCAAAAACGGCGAAAGCCCCGGTGGGGTGACCACCGAGGCTTCCAGTCTACCGCCTGTCCGCGCGGGGCGGTACAGGGTGTGGCCCCTCACCCTGCTGGGGCCAACGGCGAGTCGAATGGCCGCTTTGCAGAGGAAAGCGGCTATTCGCGACCGGGGTTTGCGCGTGATGACCGTTCCCAGGCTCGCCTGTTGTGAACCGCTCGGCGACGGCAGACGCACGGGCTCGAACGAACCGCGAGACACCCGTGGCCGGTGACGAGACGCTTGGGGGCCGCCATCGGCGTTCTGCGTCTCGGCGCGCGTCTGGGCGGCCGGCCAGGCCGTCAAGCCGCTCGACAGCGTCGGCGCCCGTCATTCTGGCCACGATTTCGGGCCTCGATTCTGGCCGCCGACCCGCCGTGGCCAGAATCACTCCGCCCAAGACTGAACCGGCGGGCGCGCGTCTCGCATGTCGTGACCACCTCTACCCGGAAGCTCACCCTCACGGCGCCAGCCGGCGCGCGCGCAGGGCTCTCCCAGCCTCGGTGAGGCGGTACCGCTGCAGGCGGCTGTTCGGCTTGTCGGGGCGGGTCATCTCGATGAGGCCGGCGTCCAGCGCCGGGCTGAGGTAGGCGCTCCGAAAGTGCTCTCGATGCTCGAGTCCCAGTGCGGATTGAAGCTCTCCCCGGGTCAGTTCGCCTTCGAGGTGCGCGATGAGAGCTTCGACTTGCGCGGTGACTTGCGCGGTGACTTGCGCGGCGACTTCGGGGGCAGCCTGCCCGGTGACTCCACCGACCGCCCGGGGCTCCGGCAAGAAGGTCGTGAACGACTTGCGCGCGCGGTCGTTCGTGTTCACCGGAGATGCGTGCCCGAGCGCCTGCCACTCGCGCTGCATCATCCGAAGGCCGGTGCCCGCCTGCTCGCACATGCCGATGCGGCGGATGGCCATCGCGATGGCGGGGTTGCGGACGTCCTTCTCGCCGGGGTCGAGCAGGTGCTTCTCGTCGGCGAAGCTGTCGCCCGGGTTCCAGAACTGGATGCCGTCGGTGAAGAACTCGATGACGGCCTTGCGCGCGTGGTCGCCGTAGTCCTGGTGGATGAGGAGGTTCATCGCGGCCTCGCGGAAGACGCGGAATCCCGCGGGCGCGTCACGCCGCTCGAGCGTGGCCGGGTCGATGTCGCGGAAGGTCTTCGGCATGAAGAACTGGTACTTCGCGAGCAGCTGCTGCCAGGTCTCGACGAGGTTCACCTCGCTCACGTAGCGGTCGATCCAGCGCGTGTCGCCGAAGTCCTCTGTGCGGGCGTAGCCGAGGAAGCGGACGTCGAGGACCGGCTTCGGCATCAGCTGGCGCACGCCACGCAGCGAGCCGAACAGGGCCACCGCGCCGCGCGTCGGCAGGAGCGTGCCGCCATCCCTGACGAGGTAGCCCCACTCGTAGAGGAAGTCGTGGTGCGGCTGCTCGACGTCGAAGCCGGGATTCGCCGCGTGGAAGCGGTCGCGGTACCACTTGAGGCTCGCCGGGTGGAACACGCCTTCGTCGAGGCCGACACGCGTGAAGGGCTGGCTGTCCCACCGGTCCTCGGAGGCGTCGCGCAGCATGCGCTCGAGCTCGTGGGGTTGCGCGCGGTAGTCGCCGCCGCCCTTGCGCAGGAAGGTCCTGCGGATGTCGCCGTCGAGGTAGACGGGCTTCCGGGTGCGCGGGTTCTCGGCCACCTGAAACGCGAGGACGACCTGGCCTTCGTGGAGCAGTCGGTGCTCGGTGAGCTCGACGTCGTGGCTGACCTTGCCGTCAGCGTGCAGGACCGAGAGGAAATCGTTCTGCACCTTGTCGGGCTCGGTGACGCCGCTGACCTCGAAGCGCTCGCCGTCCTGCGTTACGCCGAGCACGATCCAACCGCCGCGCGTATTCGCGAAGGCCGAGACGGTCTCGAACACCGACTTGGGCAGCGCGTTCTTCGCGGCCTTGAACTCGGCGCCGTTCCATTCGCCGCCGCGGAGCAGGGCGTCGAGGGTGGTGGGCATCATGGTTCGGCTCCTGGAGACAGTCGGAGAGAGGCGCAGTCCGCGTGCGTGCGCGACGGGGTGGTCACCGGCACGGGGCCGACCCAGCAGCGCTCGTGCGCAGCGACGTCGCCGAAGTGCAGCACGACGCCCTCGGGGACGACCAGGCGCCGCTTGGCCCACGAAGCCGGCAGCGTGAGGTGGTGCTGCGCCGGTTGCGCGCCGGTGAGCCCATGCAGCGCGAGCGCGGTCTCGTGCGAAAGTACGCCGGCCTGCCCGGACCACAGCCACAGCACGGCGAGGTCCTCATGCTCGGTGAGCGGGAAGTGGACGAGCCGGTAGACCCCGCGCCGCAGCCGCCGCAGCCGACCGACCACGGCGTGGTGCGCGAGCAGCTGGGCCGAGTAGCCGACCTCGGCCGCTTGCTGCGTGGTGAAGTGCCCGGCCTGCGCGGCCGCCAGCTCGAAGAGACGGTCCCAGTCCGGCGAGGATGGAGGCGCCGTCGACATGCGGCAAAGTTAAGCAGGATTTGAGTTTCCTGCAAGGCGTCCGCGCGTCGGCGGCCCGCGCTTGTCCCATCCGCGTTTGGCGAGGGCTCTACCTCTGTGAAGACGTGCGCTCACAGGGGTGCGCGTCGGAAACGGCGATCGGCGTGTCCCACTCCGGAGGGTGACCGGCTCTACTTCCTTGAAGCACATCGCGACGAAGCCCGTCGCCTCATCCCCGACCCGGCGCTGCCAACCAGACGCCAACGGACTCGTGTGCCCGAGCGTCGGGGGTCGATCCCCGTCCGTCATGTTGCTCCACGTCGATGTTCGTACGCCAGGAGCCTCAGCGCGTTCGCGACGACGAGCAAGGTCGAGCCCTCGTGCAGCGCGACCGCGACGCCGATCTTGGCGAAGCCGAAGATGGTCGCGGGGACGAGGAACGCCACCATGCCGAGGCTGGCCCAGAGGTTTTGCCGGATGATGTTTCGGGCGGCACGGCTGAGACCCACGGCGAAGGGCAAGGCGCGGAGATCGTCGGCCATCAGCGCGACGTCCCCCGTCGCCAAGGCGACGTCGGACCCGCCCGCACCCATAGCGATCCCCACCGTGGCGGTGGCCAACGCCGGCGCGGAGGTCACACCGACGCCCACCCT
>SYAK01000434.1 GCA_005788935.1 Pseudomonadota bacterium | reverse complement strand
GCCCTCGTCCCCGACCTCGTACCCGTAGACGGGCACGACCGGAGCCTTCCAGTCGCAGCTACCTGCGACAGGTCCGATCGCGAGCGCGAGCGCCGCGGCGAGCCGAGCGCCCGCAACCCCGAGACCTGGTCTGTCTGCCCGCATCCGAAACTCCTCCGCGCGCGCCTTGAGGGCCCGCGTCAGGCGACCTTGTCGCGCGTTCTTCACTTGAGGCAGGCGGCCTTGCCGCCGCCGTAGCGCCGCTCGAACAGCACGTGCGTCATGCACGCGGGCACCCTGACCTCGCGCCCGAGCTCGCCCGAAGCGCGCCGCGCCTCAAGGATCGCGCGAATCGGCCCCTCGTGCGACGCGTCGACGAGGCGCTTGCCGAGCGGCCGCCCGCGCAGGAAGTCGTTGACGAGCAACGTCATGCGGCGAGGCTCGGTATAGGCCGCCGCCGTGAGGAGGCCCTTGGTGGTCGGGTCCGCGCGCAGGGCCGCGATGGCCGCCTCGGTGCGCGGGCGGGTGTCCACGCCCTCGTCGCAGACGACCGTGCACTCGGTGTGGACCTCGTCGTGCATCCAGCGGAGCGAGCTGCCGTCCTTCGTCGAGACGAGGCGGTTGTAGGTACCGCGCCCTTCGATGTCGGTGTCGGCCGAGTGCACCGAGGTCAGGATGTACTCCGGGACGCCATGGGCCCACATGCCGCGGCGCGCCGCGATGGCCTCGGCCTGGACCGCGAGGAGGCGGGCGTCGGCGGGTTGCTCGGTGACCGACATGGCGTGGGCGAGGCCCTTCCGGATCTGGTCGGCGGCGAGGTCGGGGCACCACCAGAGCGTCCGCCCGTAGGTGTCGGTCGCCATGTCCGAGGTGCAGGACCAGACGCCGCGGCGGCCGTTCAGCGTCGCCATCTTCGAGTTGATGTAGAGCTCGCGCGCGGTCCAGCGGCCCCACTGGTGGACAGGGCCTGGCGTCTCGAGGGTGTTGAAGCCGCCGAGCCGGGCCTTGCCGCCCGAGTGCATACCGTCGAGCACGCGGAAGCTGTCGCCGTCGTTGAAGTAGACGGGCGCCGGGACCCCGTTCAGACGGACGCGCGCGGCCGGCTCGGCACCCGCCGGGCTCGCGAGCAGGCCGAGGACCAGCGTGGCGGCGACGAGGCCTGAGGCGGCGCGGCAGGGCAGGGCAGGGGGCGGTCTCATGCGGTCACCCGGTGACGTGGGGGGCTGCGTTCGGGGGAGGCACCCCCGCGGGCGTCTGTGGCTCATAGCCGACCGGGCACAGCGCTTGCAACTGAATCCACCGCGATGGCGCGACCTCGCGTGCCACCTTTTGCAAAGAAGTGTGGCCCGCCTTGCCGTCCGTCATGCTTCCGTGGATGCTGGTGGGGTGGGCGAACATCCTCCGAGCGCGAAACCGGTGCAGAGTCTCCGCGACCTTCGGTGGTGGCAACGCTTCCACGTTCGCCTGACGCTCTTCAACGGGCTCGTCATGGTCGTGCTGCTCGCGGGCGTCGGGTGGGTCGTGTACGACCTGATGTTCCAGTCGGAGTTCCGGGGGCTTCAGGCCCGGATCCGCGCGACCGCGGCGCTCCTCGCCCGGAGCGTCGACCCGGTTCGCGACGAATCCGCCATCGCGCGGCCCGACCCGGCCGATCCGCGTCATGTGGCCCTGCGCGAGCGCTTCGTGCAGGCCATGCGGGATGACCCGGCGATGACCCGCATCTACATTTCACGCGGGCGGGATCCGGACGGGCCGTACCCGACCCACGACACCGTGACGGTCGTCGACGTCTGGACCCTCGGCAAGGCGGACGCCCCAGGCGCCCCGTGGGATGCCTCTCAGGTCCCCCTCTTCATGCGCGGCTTCATCGAGCTGTCTCAGGAAGATGAGGTGTACTGCGACGACGACGGCGGCGGCACCTGCAGCGTCTCGGGTTACGCCCCGATCCGCCGCGCCGACGGCCGGCCGTGGGCGCTCGTCGGGGTCGATGTCGACGCGACGCAGATCCTCGAAATCAGCGGCCGTGTCCTGACCATCGTCCTCGCCGTGATGGGTCTCGTCGTCTGCATGCTCGCTGTGTTCGGGCTCGTCCTCGGCCGCCGCATCAAGGGCCCGATCGAGGTCATCGGGCACGCGGCCGACCGTATCGCGGCGGGTGACTTCGACGTCGAGGTCGCGGTCGCGCGCGCCGACGAGTTCGGCCTGATGGCCAACCATTTCGGCGGGATTGCGCACAGCCTGCGCGAGCGCGAGCTGCTGCGCGACACCTTCGGGCGCTACGTCAGCCCCGACATCGCGCGACGTCTCCTCTCGGACAGGAGCGCGGGGGCGCTCGGCGGAGAGGAGCGCGACGTCACCGTCATCTTCTCCGATATCGAGGGCTACTCGACCATGGCCGAGCTCGCCCCGGCGCAAGAGGTCGTCCAGCTGCTCAACACCTACCTCGGCGTCATGAACGAGGTCATCGACCGGTACGAGGGTTGCATCATCGAGATTCTCGGCGATGCGATTCTTGCCGTTTTCAATGCCCCGAATGAGGTTTCAAACCACGCGGAGGCCGGAGTCCGCTGCGCGCTCGCGATGCGGGAGGCCCTCGCTGGGCTCAACGCGCGGCTCGAGGGTACCCCGTCGGCCGAGATCTGGCGCCGCGCTGGCAAGACGCGGTTGCGCGCGCGGACCGGCATCCACAGCGGGCGCGTCGTCGCCGGCAACATCGGCTCGAAGACGCGCATGAAGTATGGCCTCATCGGCGATGTCGTGAACGTCGCGGCGCGCATCGAGGCGCTGAACAAGCCGCTCGGGACCAACCTGCTCGTGTCGGCCGCGACGCTCGAGGCCCTGCCCGAGGACCTGCGGGGGCAGGCCACGCCGCGCGGGTCGCACCAGGTGAAGGGGCGCGCCGACGGTGTGCCGATCTTTGCGTTCGAGGAGGGCACGCCATGAGCCGCGATCCCGATGACCCCGTCGCCCCACCCGGGCCGGCCGCGACCGAACCCGCCGCCGCTCGGTCCACGTCCGCGCCAGCTCCTGGGGGCGCGGCACACGTGGGGCGCAAGACGCGCCCTTCAGGCCGTCCAGCCGATGTGCGGGCGCTCCGGGAGGCGCTCGGGAAGGCCCGCAAGGCGCGTCCGCGTGACCCGAGTCAGCCCGAGTGGCGGCAGCGCCTCGACGCGATCGTGGACGATGCGGTCGGGCAGGTCATCGAGCAGGGCGTCGTGAGCCGTCCCGATGGCCGCGTCGACGTGGTCTTCGACCGCAAGCTCGCGGCGAGCCACGGCCTGCCCGCCCTGACGGCCATCCTCGACGGGGTGCGTGACGGGCTCGCTGGGGCGGGCTTGCCCGCGGCCGATTCCGCCACCGGCCCGCTCGGCGCGATGACCGCGGCCCTCCGGCAGAACCTCGTCGGGCTCGTCGAGAACGTCCGGACCGGGCTCGCGGGCGAACCGCCGCCGCCGCGCCCCGACGCGGTCAGCGCGTCGCAGTCGCCGCCGCCGTCGATGCCAGACCCGCGCGAGGTCATGGCCGGTCTCCTCGCGCGCGCCGCGGCGCAGGTGCCGCCCGTCGCGGCCGCGCCCGCCGCGCCCGCCTCGGAGCAGCCGTCCTCCGCTTCCGATGGTCGTCGGCCCGCGCCGACGGTCTCCCTCGATGTTGCGGGTCTCCTCGGCTCGCTCCTTGGCGGCTTGCAACGCGCGACGGCGCGCGGACCGGGCCCCGATCCGGCCCCGGGACCGACGCGCCGGGAGCCGGGTTCGTGAGCGAGCGCCACCCTGCGACACCTGCCACGCGCGCCCTCCGGGACGCTGGGGTGGCCTTTACGCCATACGTATTCGAATACGTTGAGCGCGGCGGTACGCGTCACAGCGCGGCCACACTCGGGGTCGACGAGCACGCGGTCGTCAAGACGCTGCTCTTCGAGGACGACGCGAAGCAGCCCCTCTGCGTGCTCATGCACGGCGACCTCATGGTGAGCGAGAAGCGCCTCGCCGCCGCATGCGGCGCCAAGGGCGTCAGGCCGTGCGACGTCGCGGTCGCCGAGCGCCACAGCGGCTACCAGGTCGGCGGGACGTCGCCGTTCGGGCTGCGGCGCGCGATGCCCGTGCTGGTCGAGGCCTCGATTCTGGCTCTGCCGCGTCTCTGGATCAACGGCGGGCGTCGTGGTTTCCTCGTGTCCCTTGACCCAGCAGACCTCGTCCGTGTCCTCTCCCCCGAGGTCGTCGCGGTCGCGGCCGCGCGCCCGCCGCAGCGGCCGGGGCCCGCCTGAGCCCCCCCTGTCCGGCCACCTGCGCGGTCGGGGCGCTCCGGGGTCCCCCCCTTGCCCTCGGGCCCCTGGGCTGCTATCGACCGGGGTGACGGCGCGAGGTCTTGCGCCGCTCGCTGAACGTGGCTCACGCCGCCCCTCGACGCGAGGAATCGTCGCCCATGCATCACCGCCGTCACGCCCCGCTCGCGGCCCTCATCAGCACCGCCCTCGTCGCCTGTGGCGGAGCTGGCTGCAAGACCGCCGAGACCCGCCTGCCGTCTCAGCCGCCAGCCCCCACCGCGCCACCTGGCAGCCCGGAGGCGCCACTCGTTGCGCCACCTGCACCCCCCGCGCCCACCCCGGTCGCGCCGTCCGAGCCCCTCCCCGACGTCGTCGCGGCGATGCTCGACGGACAGGACGCGGCGGTCTGGGCTGACGCGACGGGCTTCACGCGAGCCTGCCGCGAGGCCATCACGCGTGCGGAAGCCGAGCGCGCCCGCATCCGCGCGGGTGTCGACGGTGCCATCCCGCGCATCGAGGCTTTCGACGCCATGACGTTGGCGCTCGACACGGTCAGCGGCCTCGCCTCGCTGCTCTTCAACGTCAGCCCGTCGGGTGCCACGCGCGACGCCGCGGGCGCGTGCCGTGAGCAGCTCTCGGCCTTCACGACCGCAGCGAGCCTCGACCGCAGCCTCTACGAGACGCTCCTCGCGCTCGGCGTCGAGGACGCGAAGCCCGGGGCGCGCGGACTCGACGCGACGACGGTCCTCTACGTGAAGAAGCTGCTGCGCGACTTTCGCCGGGCTGGCGTCGGGCTTGACGACGCGGCCCGGATCCGTGTGGCCGAGATCAACGCGGAGCTCGTGACCCTCTCCCAGCAGTACACCCGCGCCATCAACGGCGACGTCCGCACCGTCATGGCGGCTCCCGCCGACCTCGAGGGCCTGCCCGAGGACTGGCTCGCGGCGCATCCGCCCCGGGCCGATGGCCAGGTTGTCATCACGACCGACTACCCCGACTTCTTTCCGGTCCAGACCTATGCCAAGCGCGAGGCGTTGCGGCGCACGCTCTACGAGGCCCACGCCTCCCGCGGCTTCCCGGCAAACGGCGACACGCTCCGGCGCATCCTCGCGCTGCGCAAGGAGCTCGCCGCGCTCATCGGGCACCCGAACTGGGCCGACTACGTGACGGGTGACAAGATGTCGGGTTCGGCGGCCGCCGTGGAGACCTTCATCCGCGAAATCCACGACATCATTCGTCCGCGCGCCGAGCAGGAGCTCACCGCGTTCCTCGCGCGCAAGCGTCAGGACGACGCGGGCGCGACCGCTTTCGAGGTTCATGACCGCTTCTATTACATGCAACTTATTCGCAAGGAGCAGGCATCGTTTGACGCCCTGGAGGCCCGCAAGTATTTTGCCTATGCCCGGGTCAAGGAGGGTGTCTTCAAGCTCTACGGCCAGCTCTTTGGCCTCGAGTTTGCCCGTCTCCCAACGGTCCAGGCCTGGCACCCGGGCGTCGAGGCGTGGGAGATGCGACGTGACGGCAAGCGCGTCGGCCGCTTCTTCCTCGACATGCACCCGCGCGCCGACAAGTACAAACACGCCGCGATGTTCACGATCCAGAGCGGGCTCGCCGAGGGGCGCATCCCGTGGGCGAGCCTCGTCTGCAACTTTCCCGAGCCGTCGGTGGACGGGCGCGACGCGGCCCTCATGGAGCACCGCGACGTGACGACCTTCTTCCACGAGTTCGGGCACCTGATCCACCAGCTCCTCGCCCGCAAGTCGCGCTGGCTCGGCGTCGCGGGGATCGAGACTGAGTGGGACTTCGTCGAGGCCCCCTCACAGCTGCTCGAGGAGTGGGCCTGGGACGCAGAGGTGCTTCGCGGCTTCGCGCGTCACGTCGACACCGGCGAGGCCATCCCGGCCTCCCTCGTCGCGGCGATGCGGACCGCCGAGGAGCTCGGCCGTGGCATCGACCTGCTGCGCCAGGTCTATCTGTCGGCCTTCAGCTTCTACCTCCACCTCGAGGACCCGGTGCGGCTTGACTTCGAGGCCTTCACCGCCCAAATGTACAAGACCTACGCGCCTTTCCCGAAGCCGGCGGTCGACCACCTGCATGCGAATTTCGGCCATCTGATGGGGTACAGCGCAATTTATTACACCTATCAGTGGTCGCTCGCGATCGCGAAGGACCTCTTCACGCGCTTCAGGAAGGCTGGCCTCATGAACACCGCCGTCGCCCGCGATTACGCGGCCAAGGTCCTCGAGCCAGGCGGCACGCGTCCGGCTGACGAGCTCATCCGAGCCTTCCTCGGGCGCCCGCGCAACCTCGACGCCTACCGCGCCTGGATCGTCCGCGGGCGCTGACGGCGTCGGTCACGGAGGCGCGTCCGGGAGGGCGACGGTTGCGACGATTCTTCCAGTTCTGGCGCAAGGACGGCGGTGACGGCGGCGACACCTATCCGCTCTGCCGCATCCGACACGCAACCCTCCACCCCGGGGCGTCGCTCTGGACCCCTGGCACGAGTGGTGGAAGCCTCGGCGGTGGGGCCGAAGACGCCCTCGCAGAGGCGGGCCCGGGCGGTGTCGTCGCGGTCGGCTTCCAGGCCTCCGCCCGCGAGCAGATTCATGGCGCTGGCGTCCTCGCCCGGGTCGAGGCGTGCGAGCCCTTCCCGGACGGCGTCGACCCCGCCGGGCTTGGCGCGGGCCGGCGCTATCGGCTCGTCGGGCTCGCGCGGGTGCAACTGCTGCCCGACTCCCTGACGCACCGCCGCGTCCCGACGATCGCCGTGGCCCCGGCCGAGGCTCGTCCCGAGGATTTCGCCGAACCGCCACCCCCGCTGCGCGCGGTCCTCGCGACCCTCGCCGCCCTCGACCACGCCTGGGCCCTTCACTGGCGCGAAGCGTTCGAGCTGCTCGGGACCGAGCCGCTCGGGCAGTGGGCGACGACGCTCGGCTGGCGTCTCGCGCCCGATGAGCGGCTCGCCCTTTTTGACGATCCGAGCCGTGTCGCGCCGCTGCTGCTCGAGAACCTCGAGGCGATGCACGCGGGTCTTGCGCCCGAGGGGCGCGACGTCCCGGCCGCCATCCTCACGCAGCGCGCCACCCGCCGTCTGACCGCGGAGTTGCCCCATCGCTGGCTGAACGTCGAGGCCGACGGGGACGGCTGGGCGGTCTTCCATCCCGCCGACCTCGGACGGGGATGGCCGGACTCGGGCACCTTCCGCCGACCGGGCGAGCCGGGCGCTGCGACGAACGGCTTCGTCCACCCGCAGCCCGAGGGCGGGCCGATCGCGGTCCTCGTGAGCCACCGCGCGCGCGTCGCCCCCCAGCTGTGGCCCGCGGTCGAGAGCCCCGTACGCCGCATTCTCGTGCGTCACGGGCGCCTCTTCATCGGCGCCTCCGGCTCCCTCACCCGCCCCCCCGACGCCTCGTTGGCACGCTCTGAGGACAGCGCCTGGGTCGATGTCCCCAATGGGCTCTACCACCTCCGCTGCGGCCCCCTGTCGCCCGAGGCGCTCTTGGCCCTCGCCCCTGCTGGCGGGCCAGACGCCCGCTCCCGCGCCTTCCTGTTGCTGCTCGAGCCGCCCGAGCGCCCGTCAATGTAGCGGGGCCCGCCGCGCGCGCAGCAGCACCCAGGCGAGCCACGCGCTGCCGGGGAGCAGCGTCGCGGCCGCGTAGAGCCCGAATGCGTGCGGCACGAGCGGACTCACGAGCCCCGCGCAGGCGATCGCGGCGAGGTGATGCGTCGGGCCGACCCAGGCGACCAGGCGGAAGATCTCCGGGCTCGCGTTGCGCCCCTCGCCTGCGAGGCGGGCCGCGTTCCGCACGTACTGCGAGAAGAGCCACAGGAGCGCCCGCTCGAGTCCCCCGCTTGCCTGCGCGTGGTAATGCGGCAGGTCGAGGTCGATCGACGCGGGCTTCAGACGCTGTTTTACGTCATCAAGTACGGATGATTTCCACGCGAAGGCGATGAACGCGGCCGAGAAGAGCCCCGCGGCCATCATCCCGTCCGGCGTCTGGCCGCGCCACGGCTCACCGCCAGCGACGTGAATCGCCATCCCGACGTGGACCGCGACCACCGTCCCGAGGTCCGCGAAGCCGTCTAGCAGCCGCCCGCGCCAGGGCTTCTCCGAGGGCGGTCCGAGGCGCGCCACCTCGCCATCGGTGCAGTCGCCGATGATCATGCCGACCAGCAGCAGGCCGCCGATCACCGGCCATCGTCCGTCCCGCCCGAGGCACACCCCGGCGCCGACCCCGAGCGCCAACGCCAGCAGCGACACGCCGTCGGCCGTCATCCCGAGCGCGCGCAGCCTTGGCGCGAGCCAGCGCGCCGCAGGTCGGCTCACGTGGTAATCAAAGGGTTCGTCGAGTGCCATGGACATCTCCGGCCAGCGCTTCCAACGGACGGCGTCCGCCAGACAGTCCAAAGCGCGAGCGACTGAATGATTCCTCACTCAGCGATGACCGATGGGGGACCGCCCAGCGCGCCAGATTGCCCGACGACAGGCCTTGCCAGCGCGCGGGTGCGCAGCTAGGAGCCGCCCCGTCGTCACCCTGCAGGAGTCACTCATGACCGCCGCGCGTCGCCTCATGCCAGCTGTCCTCTGTCTCCTCACCCACAGCGCCTGCGGGCAGCCGCTCGAGGGGGGCCTCATCGATGTGATCGTCGACACCTCGACCTCCGACGTGTCCTCAGACCCGCCTGAGACCGGTCCCGCCCTCGACATCGGCTTCGACAGCGCGACCGCGGACACCCCCACGACCGAGGGCTGCGACAGCGAGGCGCGCGCCTTCAACTGCCCGTGCGGGTCGAACGACGACTGCGCGGGCGGGTTCTGCGTCGAGGGGCCAGACGGCCGCATCTGCACCCGCAGCTGTACCTCGGACTGCCCGCTCGGATTCGATTGCACCCAACTTGGCGGCAGCGGAGACCCGGTCTTCGTCTGCAACCCACGCCACGTGACGCTGTGTCGCCCCTGCCTCGGGGACCGCGACTGCGGGGACGGCGTCTGCCTGCCCGCCGCCGACCCCGACGAGGGTCGCTTCTGCGCCACGCCCTGCGGCGAGGACGCGGCTTGCCCCGATGGCTACACCTGCGAGTCGGGCGCGGACGGGGGCACGACGCGCGGCCTGTGCGTGCCCTCCGAAGGCGCGACCTGCGAGTGTCGCCCCTCCTGGGTCGAGCGCGACTTCGAGAAGACCTGCATGGTCCGCGGCGTGGGCCCGCTCGTGGAGGCCGCCTGCGCCGGGACCCGCTCCTGTGGCCCCGAGGGCCTGACGGCCTGTTCGGCGAGCCCACCCACCCCAGAGGTGTGCGACAGCGTTGACAACGACTGTGACGCCGCGGTCGACGAGGACCTCCCTCCGGCCCCGTGCCAGCTGTCGACCGAGGGGATCGCGAGCACCTGCCCGGGCGAGAGTCGCTGTGTCTCGGGTGAGACCGTCTGCCTCGGGACGCCCCGCGCGCGCGACCTCTGCGACGGGGTCGACAACGACTGCTCGGGCGGGAAGGACGACGGCGACGCGAGGCTCGCGAACTGCGCCGCAGTCGGCTGCCGGCAGAACGACGATCAGCTCACCTACACGACCCAGACGAGCCCCGCCTGTGCTGGTGGCGCCTGCGCCTACACCACCGCGTCCTGCGGTTACTTCGCCTGCGACACGGCCGCTCGGGCCTGCCTTGGCGCCTGCGCGACTCAGACCGACTGCATCGCGACGGCCGCCTGCATCGACGGGACCTGCGGCTGCCCCGAGGGGTACGCTGGACCCACGTGCCAAGAATGTGCGACGTTTTACCAGGACAACAATGATGATGGGACCTGCCAGCCCGCCTGCCGGGCCGACACATGCAATCCGCAGGGTGGCGTCTGTGACGACCGCAGCGGCGCCGCCCTGTGCCAGTGCGACGCGGGTTACCTCGGCGAGACCTGCGACCAGTGCGACGCGAGCCTCACCCCGGGTTACACCGACCCCGAGGGCGACGGCAGCTGCAATCCGCGCGGCCCTGTCGTCCTGACGGCGTCACCGGTGTCCTCGGCGCGCGTCGGCTTTCAGTGGCGTTTTCGCCCGACAGCCACCCAGACGGGCGCCATGCCCGGCGACGAAATCACGTGGGCGATCGTCGAGAACCCCGTCCCGTCCCGCATCGTCTGGACCGCGGCCACCAGCGCCCTCGCCTGGACGCCAACGGCCGAGGACGTCACGTGGGCGCCGGACCTGGCCGACGCGCGCTCCCCGCACCGGCTCGTCCTCCGCGCGACCGCGGTGGACGGTCAGACGCTTGATGTCGCGCTCGAGGTCGACGTGTACCCGGCCCTGACCATCACCGCGACCCACCCCGCGGCTGGCAGCGCGACCGGGGGCGAGGAGCTCCTCGTCTTCGGCTCGGGCTTCGTCGAGCCCATCGGAGGAGCCGACGGAACCGGCCCGCTCGGGCTCCGCTTCGGCGGGCTGACCTCGGAGCTCGACGCGCCGCGGGTGACCGTCGTCAACCCGGGCTTGCTGCGCGTCACGACGCCCGCCGCGACCGCCGCGACGCGCCACCTCACGGTGATGGCTGGCGGGGCCGCGAGCGCCGCGAGCCCGGCGAACCTCCCGAACGGCTTCACGCATTTGCCCGTCGTCACGAAGGGGCCGACCACGGCGAGGACCCTCGAGGACCTTCTCACCGCGAATGACCTCGGCGCCTCCGGCTTCGACGTGACCAGCGCCCACAACGTCCTCGCGGCCCCCTCGAGCGGCGGCTCGACCCGTCGCCTCAGCGCGACGGGCGACACGCCGCCATCCTTCGCGCTGAGCCGCTCCGCCTCCGAGGCCGACCTCACGACGGGCGCGGCCTTCCTCGTCATCAACGGTCTCCGCTCGAGCCCCTTCCCGTTGCGCATGACCGGGACAAGCCTCCCCGCGCGCCTCGCCGTCACCGGCGCGAAGGCCGCTCTGACGGCGGGGTCCATCGTCCTCGTCGGGTGCGGGTTCACGGGCCTCTCGCCAGCGGAGATCAAGGTCCGCTTCGCCGGCGCGGCCTCCGAGGTGTCCCCGACCGCCGTCAACGCGGCGGGCACCGAGCTGACCGTCCCCGTCCCGGCCGATGCCCGGACAGGGCCTGTCCGTCTCGCGGCGACCGGGCGTGACGCCGCGACGAGCAGCGTCCCGGTCGTCATCGAGGGCTCCGAGCCCGTTCTGTCCGTCGCGTGGCTGACCCCCGAGCTCGGGCGCCGCGGCTCGGTCGTCGTGATCGCTGGCTCGGGCTTCAAGGAGGCCGAGGTCGACCGCCACCGCGTCACCTTCGACGGCCAGCCCGCCCGCGTCCTGTCGGCCGAGGTCGACCGCCTCGTCGTCGTCGTTCCGGACACCGCCGTCTTTGGCCCGAACCTCGTCGCTGTCACGGTCGACCCCGCACGCAGCGGGGAGACGGTCGAGGCTGGCGTCTATGGGGTCGCCGGCACCCGCGAGACGCTCGTGACCTCCGCCGCGTCCACGGTCGCGTCCCCCCTCGACGGTGACGCTCCGCTCGGCAAGCCGCTCGCGAGCAACGTCGTCCACGCCCACCCATCCGGGCTCGTCATCGTCCCCGAGCCGAGCGCCCTCCGAGCCTTCAACGCGACCGCCGCCCCGGTCACCGCCTTCGGAAAGCTCTGGCCTCCCAACGCGTTCGGCACGCTCCGGACCGGGGGCGGTGCCAGCGCCATGACCACGGACGCGAACACCGGTGACCTCTTTATCGCCCTGTCGTCCCGCGTCGTCCGACTCGCGTTCGGGAGCGGCGCCGAGACGGCCGTGACGGGGAAGCTCACCGTCGGTGGAAGCGCCCCGGTCGTGCTGGCGGCGGACGCGACCTTCAACGGCATCTCCGACCTGAAATACCTCCCGCAGCATGGTGTCCTGCTGATCGCGGATGACCAGAACACCGCGCTCCGGGCCTTGAATCTTCAGGGCCCCGGGATCCTGCGAGGCGCCTGGGGCGTCGATCTTCAGCGTGGTAACGTCCATCTGCTTCAAAAATATGGTACCGGTAACCCAGCCGCGATCGCCGTCGACGGCAGCGACGCCATCTACCTCTCGAACTTCCAGGCGGTGCGCAAGATCGCCTTTGGCAGGACCTTCACCTCCGCCGAGGCCTCGCTGTCCACCGACACCGAGCTCATCTTCCACGCCCAGTCCGACACCGGCGTCCGCGACGGCGCGCAGGACCCGGACCTCACGCAGCCTCGTCTCACGCTCCGCTTCAACGCCAGCGGCCTGGCACTCGACCCGCGGACCGGCGACCTCTTTGTCGGCAGCCGCGGCGGCGTCATCCGCCGCGTGATTTCGTCGGGCGGCTTCAGCGCTGGCGTCACCCCGAGCGACCCGATCGCCCTGTTCGCTGGCCACTGGCCCGAGGCGGCCACCGTCCCGGTCACGGGTCATGGCGGCGACGGCGGCGACCCGCTCGCCGCGAGCCTCGCCCGCAGCGCCAACGTCGTGATGGGGCCAGACGGTGACCTCCTCGTGGCCGGCTCGGGCCTCCTGCGCCGCATCACGCGTCACGCCGACGGCCGCGGCGCGGTCATCACGACCATCGCGGGCGCCCTCCCGTCGACGCTCGACGGCCAGTCCGCGGTGAGCGTCGGCGCGATCGTCGGGGGCGCGTCGGTGCTCGTCGACGTGCCTCGCAACGCTCTCTACCTCATTGGCTCGAACCGCGTCCTGAGGCTCGACCTCGCGACCGGCAGGCTCCACACGCTCGCGGGCACCGGCGTCCTCGGCAACAGCCCGCCAGGCACCCTCGCACGAGCGGCCCACCTCGGCACCATCTCGAGCCTCAGCTTCGACGGTCCCGACCACCTGCTGATCGCGGAGACCGTCCTGCCGCGCATCACGCGGCTGAGTCTCCTCGCGTCCGACGCCACCCGGGTCCTCGAGCGCTTCGTCGGCGACGGGCAGGCCGCGACCGCCGCGGAGGCCGACACGTCGACGCCCCACGACATCGCGCGGGCCACCATCAACACGGGGCTCCCGGGGCTCATCCGGCGCGACGACGGCCTCGTCTTCTTCGGCAACGAGAACGTCGTCCGCGTCGTGAACCCGACCGACGCCCCGCTCACCGCGTTCGGCCGCACCTTCGCGCCCCGCGCCGTCTGGCGTCTGAGCCAGAGCGTCGGCTCGAACATCGCTGGCCTCCACCTCGACGCACGCGGCGACCTCTGGGTGGCGGCGCTCACGTCGAACAGCGTGGCCCGCGTCGACGCCGTGACGGGCGCGGTCGCCTGGCCGGTACCAGCGAGCGTGGACCCGGGCTTCATGGCGGGCGGACGCCTGCGCGACCTCCGCCTCAATCAGCCCGCCGCGATCGCGACCGACTTCGCGGGCAACCTCTACCTCGGGGCGCTCCAGAACTCCGCAGTGCTCATGGTGCGGGCCCGCGATGGGGTCATCGATGGCGATTGCCTCGTGGCCCCGGTCTTTGGCAATGGCGGCGACCTCAATGGTTCGGGCTCGGCGCTGCCTGCCGCGTACGGGCTGAATGCGGTCCGCCAGATCACCCTCGACGGCACGGACGTCATCATCAACGCCCACAGCCGCGTCTGGCGCACGATCCCCCCGCCGTGAACAGGGCCGACCCCGGCGGGACATCCTGAATGGTCCCTCATTCAGCGCCCACCCGATCGCGTCACGAGGCGCCTCGCGAGCCATCCCGCGCTTGACGCATCCCGCCTCCGTGGGGCAACGTCTTGGGCGTGAATATCCTCTTCGTGTCGGCTGAAGTCGCTCCGTATGCCAAGACCGGCGGGCTTGGTGACGTCTCGGGGGCCCTCCCGCTCTACCTGCGTCGCCTTGGTCATGACGTTCGGGTCTTCATGCCGCTCTACAGCCGCATCGACCTCAGCCGTCAGGGGCCGCTTTCGACCTCGGACCCGTTCCCGGTGACGCTCGGCGCCTTCCGCTACGAGGTCCGCATCGTCACCGCGGCGGGTGCTCCGG
>SYAK01000433.1 GCA_005788935.1 Pseudomonadota bacterium | reverse complement strand
GTGCAGGCGATGATCGCGCTAAGCGAGCCGCTCGCGGGCGCGATGAACCGCATCCACGCCGCCTATCAGTCGAGCTATTACCGCCAGGTCCACGTCGGTTGGACCGAGCACCGGCACTACAAGACCGACAGCAAGGGCAACCGGACCTACTCGCACTCGACGTGGAGCAAGCGCTACAGCCACCTCTGGGTCGAGCCGTCGGAGCTCCGCGGCTACCACGGGACCCTCGGGGGATGGCGCAGCGCGTCGGCCGCCTGGCTCAACGGCAGCCGAGAGCTCGCCGGGCAGCCGCTCTTTGACCTCCTCGCGGCCGAGCCGGGCAATGCCGAGGCCACCTTCCGCCTCGCCCGCATCGACCTCGACGGACGGCGCGATCTCGCGACGAGTGCTGCCTGGATGGCGCTCGCGGCGGGGGTGCCGATGCTGGCCGACACGGTCGTTCATGATCCGCAGGACCTGAGGCCGCGGCGGGACAGGCTGCAGGGTCAGCGTGAGATCGGCCTTGGGGTCGGCCTCGCCCTCGGCATCTTCGCGGCCCATCGCTACCGCAATCGCCTCGGGGCCCAGCTCGAGCAGAACAAGTACGACCTCGGGTCCTGCATCGACGAGGAGGTTGCGCGGGTCCCGACCCTCGACATCGAGGCGGCCTTTGCCGAGTTTTATGCCGGCCGCCGTTTCAGCGACTGGCCGGGCGATCTCCTCGCCTGGAGCGCCGACATCGCCACGTTGTCCAGGCGGGCGGGAGACCACGTCTACGTCCACGGAACGGGCTTTGACAACGGGCGACAGCTCGACCCCTGCGTCGTCTCGGGTGCCGCCGTGCGCGCCGCGGCCCCGGGGGTCGCGGCCGACCTCCGTCGCCACCAGCCTCCTGTGGCGGCCTTTGTGGCGGACCCGGACAATGGCGCGTCGCTTCTGCCAGCGCTCCAGAACGGCATCGGAACGCGGATCGTCAAGCGCCAGGTCGCGACCGACGAGGGTGAGGCGAAGGGCGGCAACCTGCGGCGCGCCGGCTGGTTCAGCGTTCCCGTCTGGGGTGTGGCGCTGCTCGACGCGGCGCTTCGCGCGTGAATCCGACCCGTAGCGGAGGCGAGCCTCGCGTGGCAGCATGGGTCCCGTGACCGAGACGACCACGCACATGACCTTCGGGCCCTGGACTGTCCTGTCCCGACTCGGAAGGGGCGGGCAGGGGCAGACCCTGCTTGTTGCGGGTCCGTCCACGGGTGCCCCCTGCGTGCTGAAGCTGCTGCGCCTCGGGGACGTCGAGCGCTGGAGTGCCATCGACCGCTTCAGGCGTGAGACGGACGTGCTGCGCAGTCTCGACCACCCGCAGATCCCGCGCTGGCTCGACGCCTTCGAGGACCCCGACAACGGCCTCTGGGGCCTCGTCCAGGACTTCGTCGACGGCGAGACCCTTGACGCACTGCGCACGGCCGGGCCACCACCGAGCCCGGAGCGTCTCGAGGCGCTGCTCCGGAGCGCGCTCGTGCCGCTCGGCTACCTGCACAGCCGCGTCCCGCCCGTCATCCACCGCGACCTCTCGCCGAAGAACCTCATCGTCTCGCACGACCGTGTCCACATCGTCGACTTCGGGGCTGTCAAGGCCATCGGTGGTGACGGGGCGAGCGTCACGGCCGTCGGCACCTTTGGCTACATGCCGCTTGAGCAGGCCCGCGGTCAGGCCGTGGCATCCTCTGACCTCTACGCCCTCGGCATGAGCTTCGTCAGCCTCGCGACAGGCCTCGCGCCCGATGACCTGCCGCTTGACCGCGCGACAGGCCGCGTCGACGTCGTCCGCGCCTTCGAGGGCCTCGGCCACAAGCCTTCTCTCGTCGCCGCCCTGACCGCCATGACCGAGCCGGGCCTTGCCGCGCGCGTGCCGTCGGTGGAGGGCGCCATCGACCTCCTCGACGGTCACAACGCCGCCCCCGCGCGAGCCGCGCACAAGGCGCCTCGCTGGCCGAAGCTGCTCGCGGGGTTCGGAGCCCTCATGGTGGCCCTCTTCGTCGCGGTTTTCATCGCGACGCCCGGACGCGATCCGCGCGAGCGGGCTCGGCTCGGCGGCCTTTTCAGCGGGCACGCGCCGCTCGTCGGGGACGCCCCGTTCATCCACGGCGCCGTCTTCTCGCCCGACAGCACACGCGTCGGCTCGTTCGACTCCGGACGCATCCTGCTCTGGGATCTTGCCGGTTCCGAGATTTTCGGTGATTTTTCAAGAAATGATGGTGAATTTCCGGGTGCGTTCCGCGCCGCATTCAGCCATGACGGGTCGCAATTTCTGGCATCCGCATCGGATGCCGCGAGCCTCTGGAAAGGCGGCGTGCACGCCCCCCTCGAGGTTCGCCAGCATGCATGGCGCCATGCCGGGAGGCCGAGTCATGACCTCTCGCTGCGGGCGCTCGGTGTCACCGCGGTCGGGGGCTGGCGCCTCGCCTTCGATGCCTGGGGCGAGCAGCTCGTTGTGATCGATCCGGTCTCTGGGGCCCGGGTCTGGGGCATGGCGCTTGAGGGTGACGCGCAGGTCGAGGCGGCCTTCACCGCCGAGGGTGCACGCCTCGCCTTCGCGACCGGCACCTCCCGGACGCTGCGGCTCATCGAGCTGGCCTCGGGGCGCGAGCTGCAGCGCGCGAGCCTGCCTGGTACGGCCCCGTTGAGCGCGCTCGCTGTCAGTCCCGCAGGTGAGCGCATCGCGGTCGCGACCGCCGCCGATGTCACGCTCGTCGAGACCGCGAGCATGGCGCGCAGGACCCTCGATGTCCCCTTCGGCCGCGACTCGGGGCGCTTGCACAGCGACCGGCCGCTCGCCTTCTCGCGTGACGGTCTGCGCCTCGCGATCGGCTTCGACGACGGCTTCCGCATCTTCGACGCATCTTCGGGTGCCGCGCTCGACACGGTTCGCGTGACACCGCGCGTCAGCGGTCTCGCCTTTTCACCCGATGGGCGGACGATGGCCGTGACGGGCGAGCGCGCCATCCACCTCTTCGACCTCACGACTCCGGAGCCTGGCCGATGAGCGACCTCTGGCAGAGCGAGCGCGACCCGGGGGTAGCTTGGCGCATTCTCGAGCGCCTCGGAGCGGGCGGCCAGGGCGAGACGTGGCGCGTCACCCGCGAGCCGGGCGGCGGGACCTTCGTCCTGAAGGTCCTCCACCGGTCGCATGCGGACCTCGAGGCGGGTCTGAAGGCGACAGAGCGCTTCGAGCGTGAGGTGGCGGTCCTCGCCAGTCTCGACCACCCCGGGCTGCCGCGCCTCGTCGACCGCGTGCGCGACGAGGCCGGGAACGCCGGCTTTATCCAGACCCTCGTCGCGGGCGAGACCGTGGCCGCCTTCACGGCCCGTGCCGGCCGCCTCGACGCGGCGACGCTGACCCGCTTCGCGCACGACCTGCTCGCGGTCCTCGACAACCTCCACACGCGCGTCCCGCCCGTCCTCCACCGCGACCTCTCGCCGCGCAATGTGCTCCTCGACCCGACACCCGGCGGCCGCGCGAGCGTCATCGATTTCGGCGGCGCAGTGCCTGTCGGGAAGGCTGCTCCCACGGGGTCCGTAACGCTCGTCGGCACTTTCGCGACGATGGCCCCCGAGCACATCCTCGGCCAGGCGTCGGAGGCGTCAGACCTTTACAGCCTCGGCGTCACGCTGACGTCGCTCGCGAGCGGGCGCACGCCCGAGGAGCTGCCGCAGGATCCGCACAGCGGGGCGGTTGTGGTGCGCGCCGTGGTGACCCTGCCCGAGCCGCTGCCGACCCTCCTCGAGGGCCTCACGCGCGCTGGCCTCGCCGAGCGTCTGCCATCGGCGCGGGCCGCGCTCGGGGTGCTCGACGGGTTGCCGTGGCCACCGCAGCGCGAGGCCCTCCCGCCGCGTCCTCCTTCGCCTTTGGGTCGCGCCTTGCGCCGTCACTGGCCGTGGGCTGTGCCAGCAGCGGTGATGGTCGGGGGTTGGGTCACGTCGCAGCTTCCCGCCGAACGCGAGGTGGCCACGCTCGGAGGCTGGTTCTCGGGCCACGGCGGGCTGGTCTCGAAAATAACCGCAACCTTTCTCGGAGATCCCGCCGCCATCACCTCCGGGACGTGGCTCGGTCCGCTGACATGGGACGCCGACGGTGGTCGTATCGTCTCGGGTGCTGCGCGCGAGCTTCGTCTCTGGGATGTGTCGAATGCGCAGCAGATGGCACATGTGTCATTTGACACAAGCTCGCGGCCGCAGGTCCTCGCGAGCGCCATGTCGGCCGACGGGCGCCATCTTGCCTTTGCCACCGAGCGTCACGTCGAGGTCTGGGAGGTGGCGGGCTCGAGCGCACGTCAGTTGGCCCGTCGGGACCTCGACCTCGACCACGACGGGCCCATCGCCGGGCTGTTCCTGAGAGGCCTCGACGACGTGCGTCTGGTGCGCCTCGAGGGCCGCGCGCTGACAGTCCGCGAGGTCATGTCGGCGCGACTGCTGGTCGAGGTCCCGCTTGACGGCGGGGCGGGGGGACCGGTCCTTGCCCGCGTCACGGGCGACGGGGCCCACGTCGTCCTCGTGGAGGGTCTCGCCGTCCATCGCCTCGCCCTCGACTCGGGCGCCCGTCTCGGCACGACCCGCCTCGAGCCCACCAGGGAGCCTCCGAACGCCCTCGCGGTTGACGCCTCGGGTGAGACGTTCGCCCTAGCGTACCGCGATGCCATCGAGGTCTGGCGTGCGGGCGCGGCCGCCCCGAGGGCCGCCGTGACGATCGATTACGGGACATTCTTCGACCGCCCCGACCACCTCGCCCTCTCGCACGACGGCACGGCGCTCGCGTTCGGCCAGCACGCACGGGTCGTGGTTCACGATTCCCGCTCAGGCGCCCGGCGCTTCGACCTCGGGGGCCACGACGGCCACGTGGGCCCTGTTGCATTCTCACCCGACGGCCGCACGCTCGCGGCCGCCGCGAGCGATGGTGTTATCCGGCTCCGCGACGTCGGACTCTGAACCACCAGACCTGCAAGTGCGCAGGTTCGGACGCCCCCCGAGTCCGGTGTTTCCCCGTCTCACAGGGGGTGGAGGCGCGATCCCCGGGGCGTATCCCGGGGATTGCCGTTCCTCCGCCTCTCAGGCGGAGATGGCGTGTTCCCTGGGTTTGAGGCGGCGAGATTGTGATCTGACCACGTGCGCAGTGTGTGCGGTGACCATCTTTGCGTTCGGCGTTCGCCAGCCCAACATCCCAGGGTTCGGTGTTTCCCCGCCTCACAGGCGGTGGAGGCGCGAGCCCCGGGGGGATCCCAGGGTTTGCCGTTGGTCCGCTTCGCAGGCGGAGATGGCGTGTTCCCTGGGTACGAGGCGGCGAGGTCGTGAGCTGACCACATGCGCAGTGTGTGCGATCCGGGGGCCCCATCCCAGGGTTTGCCGTTGGTCCGCTTCGCAGGCGGAGATGGCGTGTTCCCTGGGTACGAGGCGGCGAGGTCGTGAGCTGGAGGTTGCGAGCTGAGCACGTGCGCAGTGGGCGCCGTGACCATCCGCGTGTTCGGCGTTCGCGCGCCAACATCCCGCCAACATCCCAGGGTTCGGCGTTCGCACGCCTGACAGGCGGAGGAGGCGCGATCCCCGGGTTCGGGTCGGGGTGCTGACGGGGACGAAGCTCCCCCAGGAGCGGTCCTTGACCAACGGCCGCCCGTGCGTACCGCAACCGAGTCCAGGAGGGGCGCATGCGAAGCCTGTGGGCGCTGGTGCTGATCGCCGGCTGCGGGGTTCGCGCGGCCCCAGAGGTCAAGGCGCGGGACGCAACGACGTGCGAGGGAGTCGTCATGGCAGACACATCCAGGGTTGGCGACGGCACCAGTGACCCCGATGCGACCGCGGCCGGCCCGCGCAACGTGCTCGGCGAGCCGCTCGCGCCATGCAGCGTCGACCCGATGACGGGCTGGTACCGCGACGGCAGCTGCCGAACCGACGACATGGACCGCGGCTCCCACGTCGTCTGCGCGACTGTCGACGCCCGCTTCCTCGCGTTCACGAAGGGCCGCGGCAACGACCTCTCGACGCCACGCCCGGAGCACCGTTTCCCGGGGCTCAAGCCGGGGGACCGCTGGTGCCTCTGCGCGCGCCGCTGGCTTGAGGCCCACGAGGCTGGCGCGGCCCCGCAGGTCGCCCTCGAGGCGACGCACGCGAGGGCCCTCGCGATCGTGCCCGCCGAGGTCCTCATCCCCTACGGCCGCCCGAACTGACCCGCACGTCCCTCCCCGCGGCGGCGAGCCTCGTGCCGACTATCGGCCATCCTGGGCCGGGCTGTTCTTGCACGCACGTCCCGGTGCGGCTTGCGCAGGCTGACGCGAAGGCGACGTCTCCCGTGGATCGGGGTCGGAGACACGAAGGGGCGGAACCCGTGGGAGGCTGGCGAGGTGGCGCATGCTGGCGACGTTCGGGCTGACAACGTTGACACAGCCCCTCGGCACCGAAACCTCGGCGAACGGACTTAGGCTCGAGATGGCATCGACGGGCCCGCTGACCATCGAGGTGCGCTGTGCACCGCGCGCCCTCAACGTGCATTTGAAACAATATGTTGCACGCTGAAACGTTCTGTTTCACGATTGAACCAGGATGTCGCAGCCCAGGGTCGCGAGTCACCCGTCGCCGGTCATCCCGGCAGCGCCGCGCAGTGCCGCGACCAGACGCTCAGCGGCAGGCTGGCGCGGTGACGCGGCTCATGACGAGGCGATGGGCCGGCTCGGCGAGGGAGGCGAAGGCGAGGGCCCGCGTGGCCGTCCAGAGGGTGCCGTCGGGGGCTGTCACGAGGGCGGCCCCCGCGACGACCGCGGCGCCCGAGACGACCGCGTCGCCCCAGCAGGGTGCGCCGTCACCGCCGCGGGCCCGGCCAGCGAGGTGCAGCGAGGCGGTGCGGCCGTCTCCGTGCAGGATCCGGGGCTCGCCGTCACCCGTCAGGACGAGACGCGCCCAGGCCCCGCCCGGGCCAGGGTTCTCGACCGCGAAGGGTCCCGTGGGGCCGTCCGCCTCGGCGTAGCGCAGCTGCGCCAGCTCGGGCACCTCGAAGGCGAGGGCCACGCGGTCATCGGGGCGGACCGCAAGCGACAGGTGGGTCGCCGAGAGGGCCCGCTCGAGCGGCACCTGCCCGACGCCCCGGCTGACCCCCGAGACAGCGCCGCTCGCGGCGACCGTGATGGCGTTCGCGGCTGCGTCCCACCAGGCCGCGACCAGCGTCGGATCGGTCGGACTTCCGCCGCCGAGCCCCACCGTCACGAAGCGCCCAGCCCCGTCCGGCCACGGTCCGTCGGCGCTGCCCCGAGTCGCGCGGACGACGCCATCGGGGCCAGCGCTCCGGTGTTCAGGCTCGACCCGCTTCCAGCACCGGGCGGTGACGTCGGAGGCGCCGCGAACGGTCGCGCAGCTCTCGCCGTGCGAGCACGCGTCACAGGCGGGCGGCGGGACCAGCGCCGGGCTCGCGCAGACGTCGGCGCCCCCGTCGCGCACACAGACCTCGAGCAGCCCGCAGGCCGCCTCACAGGGCCGCTCGGCCCGCGGTGTAGCCGGGGTCTCGAGGAGGCGGCTCACCTGCCACCCGCCCGGCTCGGCAGGCGCCGGATTGTTGGAACTCAAACGATAAAGCGCCGTGACGCCGTCCGGACCCTCCGCGAAGGCCAGGGCCACGAGCCCGCCGCCAGCGGCCGCAGGCAATCGAACGAGCGCATGGAAGCGGCCCGATTCGCCCGGGATCGGCAGCGTGTGACGGTCGACGACGGCACGCGCGGCGAGGTCGAGGCGCGCGAAGTCGAGGCCGCGGCGGAGACCGTCCTGGAACAGGACACCCGGGCGGGGCTCGTCAGCGGGCTCGCCAAGCGCGAGGACGGGGTTGCGCCCGACCTCCGACCCAGCGCCCGCGACGACGACCGCAGGCGCGTCGGGAGACGCCAGAGACAGCGTCCGGCTCCGGCTGTCGAAGGACAGGACGAGCGGACCGCTGCCAGCCGCGGTCGTCCACATGGCGGTGGGCTCGATGCCCGGGAGTGCAGCGAGCGGTGGCGGTGCCGCGACGCAACCACAGGGGCCCACGCCCTCACAGGCGACCGCGTCGAGCGGGGCCGCCCCGCCCACGACGACCGGCGTGCCGTCTTCACAGGTAAAACCAGCCTCGCAGGCCCCCGCGACGCACCGCCCGCTCGCGAGATCGCACAGCTCGCCCCCGCCGCAGACCCCACCACACGGCGCCCCGAGGACGCAGCGCCTCGCCCCGTCGACCCCGACGCAGCGCGCGCCAGGCGTACAGCCCGCGTCGTCCTCGCAGGGCCTCGCCACGCACCGCCCGGCCTCGCAGGCGCTGTCGACGCCGTCACAGAGCCGCTCCAGCCCGCAGGTGACCGTCGGTCGGCACCAGCCCGAGGCGCAGACAGCCCCCGGGCAGCAGTCCGCGTCGGCCGCACAGGCGGCCGCAGGCTCGCAAACCCCCGACGTCGCACAGAAAAAACCCGCGTCGCACTGGTCATGCCCGCTCGACCCCTCGGGTCCCGGGTCGCAGCGCCGCTCGGGGGCCTCTCGGGCCGCGCAGGCCCCGAACCAGACCGCGCAGGCCGCGAGCCACCCGAGGCCACCGCGACCGCCACGCACGCGCCGACGAGCCCCGCCGACCACCACCAGCGCCAGCGCGCCGAC
>SYAK01000432.1 GCA_005788935.1 Pseudomonadota bacterium | reverse complement strand
GTGCCGGTTATGCTCTCGCTCGTGGCCTTCGCCAACCTCACGCGCGGCTGGTTTCCCGTCGAATCGAACCCGGAGTCGCCCCATGCCCGCTGACGTCTCTCGCCCGCCGGGTCTGCTCTTCCTCTGCGTCGCCAACTCCGGTCGGTCACAGATGGCCGAAGGGCTCGCGCGTGCCCGCTTTGGTGCGGCGGTCATCGTGCAGTCGGCCGGGTCCGCGCCGCGCCACGTGAATCCGTACGCTGTCCGTACGATGGCCGAGCTCGGCGTTGACCTCGCGACGCACGCGTCGAAGGCGGTCACGGACATCGACCCCGCGACCGTGGATGTCGTCGTGACGCTCTGTGCCGAGGAGGTTTGTCCGGCCTTCCTGTCGCCAGCCCGCCGCATGCACTGGCCCTTCCCGGACCCTGACCGGCGCGACGAGGACTTGACGGAGGCTGCGCGCCTCGCGCACTTTCGGACGGTTCGGGACGCCATCGACGCCCGCCTCGGCGAGCTGGCGGAGCACCTCGGGTTGTCCGCGGGCACCTGAGCCGGATGCGCGCAAGGACGCCGCCCGATGCGCCTCACGACCGGACTGCACGCCCTCATGACGACCCTCTCCGCCGCCTGCGCCGTGACCTCGGGGCCGATCCCCGAGGCCACCACAGGCCTGGCGCCAGCGCGCCTGATTCATCTCGAGTCGCTGCTGTACGCAACCGATGACGCATCCGCCCCCACGCCCCATGTCCGCGCGGGCAGCGCGATACGGCGCTGGCGTGGGCGGCTCGTCGTGGCCCAGGATGACGTCAGCGCCCTCGCGGAGGTGGGCGAGGCGGAGGCCTCGGGTGGCCGGCGTGTGGCGGCGTGGCTGCTGCCCGCCGATGCGGACGGCGCCCGGGTACACGCGCCCACGAAGGCAGGCAAGGCCGCCAAGATGGACCTCGAGGCCAGCGTCGTGCTGCCCGACGGGCGGCTCGTGGTCTTCGGTTCGGGGGCCAAGCCGGCCCGCGAGCGGCTCGTCGTCCTCGAGGGCCCTCCTGGCGCCGAGGTGGCGCGGGTCGTCGACGGTCATGCGCTCTACGCGGCGCTCGCGGGCCGGAAGGACTTCGCGGGGCCGGGTCTCAACCTCGAGGGTGTCGTCGTGGTGGGCGAGATGCTTCGCCTGTTCCAGCGTGGCAACGGCGCGCCCGTCGATGGCATGGCCCGCTTCAGCGCAGTCGGTGATCTCGGTCTTGCGGACTTCGTCACGTGGCTTGACGCGTCTCCCGGGGCCAACGCACCGCCTCGGCTGCTGTCCGCGAGGCCGGTCGACCTCGGGTCGGTCGCGGGTGTGCCGTGGGGCTTCACGGACGCTGTGGCGTTGCCCGACGGCCGTGTCGCCTTCCTCGCGGGTGCCGAGGCCTCGGCGGATGCGGTGTCCGACGGGGCGGGCTTCGGGAAGCGCATCGGCCTCTTCGACGACGCAGGGCGCGCGGTGCTCGTCGACATCCTCGATGCAGGCGGGGCTCCGACACGCCTCAAGCTCGAGGGGCTCGAGCTGCTCGCTCAGGCCGATGACGGAACCTGCACCTTCGCGGTCGTGGCCGACATGGACGACCCCGAGGTCCCCACAGCACTCGGGACCCTCGTCTGGCGCCCGCCAGCACGGGGCCGTTGAGCCGGTTCCGCCCTCGGTCGCGATCAGGCCCCGTTCACCAGGTGCCGGACGGCTCGGCCCCCGGGGACGCCCGGCGCGTACCACCCGCGGCTCCCGGTCCGGCCCCGGTGGCCGCGCGGCGCGCACGCGTGAGGGGAACGTTGATGTCGAGGCTCGGGAGCACGGTCGCGACGCGCTCGGTCTTGTCGTCGTAACCCTTCAGCTTGAGCGTCAGGACGACCTCGCCCGAGCCCCGTGGCCGCGGGTAGGTCAGCGGGGTCGGCCCGATGAGCGTCTCTTCGACGTACACCGAGGCGCCCGGAGGCTCGGAGGTCACGTGGATCTCCGTCAGCTCGGGCTGCTTCTGGGCCTCGACGACCACGGCGGGAGCGACCAGTTCGGGCTCTGCAGGGGGCGCGTCCGCGGGCGTCGCTCGGGTTGCCGGCGCGTCCTTCGAGGGCGGCACGGGCAAGGTGAGGGCGCTGGTGGCGCGGGCCTCGGACGGCGTGGGTGGGGGCTCGGCGCTGAACGAGCCGACTGACGCGAGGACCATGCCGATGACGGCGAGCAGCAGCAAGATGGCGGCTGTGGGCCAGAACCAGTCTCGCCGCCTCGTCGTGTCCGAGTTCCGGCCTCCGCGCGACAGGCGCCCCGCGTCGAGGTCGGTGGTGGCGCCCGACTGACCCGCGAGGCCGGTCTTCTCCGGCAGGAAGGCTCGCATGTGGGGACGATTCCGCGCGTCCGGATTCAGCGCGGGCTCGTCCTCGATGGACCCGATGAGCGGCGTCGACAGCCCTGCGACCAGCAGCTTCTTGACCTCTTCGCAGTTGGGCGGGCGGTTCGTCGGGTCTTTCGCGAGGAGCTGCTCGATGGCCTCCTGCAGGCCGTGCGGGACGCGGATGCCGGTCCGCTGGAAGATGTCGGGAGGGGACTCGTTGATATGCTTGAGCATGACCTCCATCGCGGCGTCGCCCTCGAAGGGACGCTGGTTGGTCAGGAGCTCGTAGAGCAGGATGCCGAGGGCGTAGATGTCGCTGCGCCCGTCAAGGTCGCGACCGAGGGCCTGCTCGGGCGACATGTAGGTCGGCGTGCCGCAGATCATGCCGGTCTGGGTCGCCTTCGCGATGTCGTCGTCATCGGCCCGCATCTTGGCGATGCCGAAGTCGAGGACCTTCACGAAGTCCGGCATCCCGGCCTTCTGCTCGATGTAGATGTTCTCGGGCTTGAGGTCGCGGTGGGTGATGCCCACGCGATGGGCCTCGGTCAGCGAGTCGCAGATCTGCGACAGGATGTGGACCGCGCGCTCGGCCTCCATCGCGCCGACGTCGTCGAGCAGGTCTGCAAGCGAGCAGCCGGTGAGCCGCTCCATCACGATGTAGAGGTCGCCGCTCATCGCCTGACCGAAGTCGTAGACGGTGATGGTGTTCGGGTGCGACAGCTTGCTCGCGGCGCGGGCCTCGCGCAGGAAGCGCTTGACGGCGGTCTGGTTGACCTTGAACTCGGAGCGCAGGATCTTGACCGCGACCTCGCGCTCGATCTGGCTCTGAACGGCGAGATAGACGGAACCCATGCCGCCCTCGCCGAGCTTGGCGATGAGGCGGTATTTCCCGTCGAGGGTCTGCCCGACGTAGTTGGTCTCGGCGCCGACGAGCATCAGTCGCTCATCGGGGTGTGCGACGCAGGCCTCCGCTTCGGGGCCGTAGGTCGCGCCACACGCCGGACACATCTTGTTCATCAGCTGTCCTCGGTCCGGTGCATCCC
>SYAK01000431.1 GCA_005788935.1 Pseudomonadota bacterium | reverse complement strand
GGCGTGTGGAGCGCTGGCGACACGGCCCACACCACCTGCCAGCCGACGAAGCAGGCCAGGACGAACACGGTCGAGTGCTGCAGGAGGTCCGGAGGCGCGAAGCGGCCGAGCAAAAACAGCAGCGTGATCCCGAGAAGACCGCCGAGCGTGGTTCCCCAGGCGATGCGCGTGGGTGAGTGGATGCTCGCGTGGCTCGGAGGCGGCGGCTCGACCGCAGCCTTCGTGGCGGGCGCGGCGGTCACCGCAGGTGCTACCGGCCTCGGCGCGGGCTCCTTGACAGGCGCAGGCGGCAGCACCGCGCCATCGTGACTGTAGAGGGCCGGACGGATGACGTCGTTGTCGAAGTCGAGGCGGAAACCCGTGCCGCCCCCCATCTCCGTCAGCAGATGCACCATGTTGCGTGCGAAAAATCGGCTCGCCACGTGGGCCATCCGGCTCGCGAGGTCGGTAAAGCCGATGATCGTCACCCCATCCTTCACGACGACCACGTCAGGCTGCGTCAGCGCGCAGTTCCCGCCCTGTTCGGCGGCCATGTCGACGATGACCGAACCCGGCTTGAGACACGCCACGACGTCCTCGGGCACGAGCAGCGGCGCCTTCGTCCCGGGCACGAGCGCCGTCGTGACGATGAGGTCCACCTCACGCGCCTGCTCACGGAAGAGCGCCATCTCGGCCGCGATGAACTCGGGGCTCATGACCTTGGCGTAGCCGCCTCCGCCATCTCCTGACTCGGCGAGCGTGACCTCGAGGAACTTCGCCCCGAGACTCTCGACCTGCTCCCGCGCGGCTGAGCGCGTGTCGAAGGCCCGCACCTCGGCGCCCAGCGCCTTGGCCGCTCCGATGGCCGCGAGCCCAGCGACACCCGCGCCGATGATCAGCACGCGGGCTGGCGGGGACGCGCCCGCCGCAGTCATCTGTGGCCCGAAAAACCCCTGGAAGTGCGCCGCACCCTCAATGACGGCCCGATAGCCCGACAGGTTCGCCATCGACGACAGGACGTCCATCTTCTGCGCCCGCGTCACGCGCGGGACGCGCTCCAGCGCCAGCACGCTGATCCCTCGCTCGGCGAGGCGCGCCGCAACGTCGGGACGCCGCTCGGGCTGCAGCAGGCAGATCAGCAAGGTCCCCTTGGCGAGCTGTTCGGCCTCTTCGGCGCTCGGCGGGCGCACCTTGACCACCACGCCGCCACCGCCCCAGACCTCGTTGGACGACGCCACGGAAGCGCCCGACTCGACGTACGCCGCGTCCACGTAGCCCGCGGCAACACCCGCGCCCGACTCGACGACCACCTCGAAGCCGGCCTTTCGCAGGGCCGTAACCGACTCCGGCGTCGCCGCCACGCGCTTCTCGAGGGGCGCGCTCTCCCTTGGAATGCACAACCGCACGTCGGACCTCCAATCCGCGCGGCAACCCCTGAGGACAAGCGCCGCGCATCGCTCCCTTCTACACCCCTACCCCACATTTGCAACGACGCGCTGAGGTCTCGACGACACGACTGGCTCGAACACTCCCTCGGCGAGGGCCGCCGATGAAACATTACGTTTCACACGTGAATCCTTTTGTTTCAAAATCGGACTCGCATGTTTCAAGCCACAGCTGTCCAGAGATACCTGCGACCGCTGGCTTGCCGAGCGCGCCTGACCCACGCTAACGTTGTTCCCCGGTACACGTTCGGTCCGAAGACCCGTGCTCGCGAAGCGACCGCGGTCTTCGAATCGCCGACCATCGGAGGGTGCGAGACATGGCGAGGATGCAGGCTGGTTTGAAGCTCATCGGGTGTCTGGGCATGGTCGTCGCGGGCTGTGACGGCGCGGGGCTCAGCCCCGCGGGCGAGGACACACTCGACCCGCTCGGGCGTCGTGTCGCGACGCTGACCGAGGCCGAGGCCGGTTGTTTCTCCGGGTACGAGCGCTGCGTCGAGGCCGGCGGTGACCCCGCGGCCTGCAAGGAAGGCTACCGCCAGTGCGTCGAGACCGCGGTCGCGCCTGCGGCAGCCGACCCGCTCGAACCCTGCTACGACCGCCGCGCCGCCTGCCAGGAGGCCGGCTTCGATGACGCGACCTGCGCGGCCCAATTCGACCGCTGTGTCGCTGGCTCGGCGTCGCCGACAACCCGGCCCGTTGACCTGTGCGAGGACAAGCGTCGCGCATGCCTCGAGGGCGGCCACGACGAGAGGACGTGCGACCAGGCCGTAACCGAGTGCCGCCGCTGGGTCGCCTGCGATGGCGAGTTCCAGCAATGCGTTGCGGCAGGACACGACCCGCAGGCCTGCGAGGCGCGTCTCGCCTTCTGCCTCAACGGCGGCTCGACCTCTGGCGCGGGCGACCTCTGCGAGGAGAAGCGCCACCACTGCCTCTCGGGCGGCCAGGACCCTGCGACATGCGATCGCATCGTCGCCGAGTGCCATCGTTTCGTCGCGTGTGACGAGGAGGTCCGCCGCTGTCTCGAGCGCGGTGGCGCCCCCGACACGTGCGAGGCGCAGCGGCAGACGTGCCTTGGCCTGCAGCCGCAACCCACCGACGGCTGCGAGGACGGACGTCAGCAATGCCTTGCCGCTGGAGAGGACGCGTGGACGTGCGACCAGGTCGCCGCCGAGTGCCACTACGCCACGGCCTGCAACGCGGACTTCGAGCACTGCGTGGCGGCGG
The DNA here is from genome assembly GCA_005788935.1 of Pseudomonadota bacterium. The sequence goes on along the minus strand of SYAK01000431.1, from coordinate 495 downwards.
GTTACGACCACGGCGCCTGCGCGGACCGGCATCACGCATGCCTCGGAAACGGTCCGACGACGAGCATGGGCGACCTCTGCGCAGACAAGCGCCACGCCTGCCTCGCGAGCGGTCAACCGGCCGAGGTGTGTGAGCGCGCCGTAGCCGAGTGCCACCGCTGGGTCGCCTGCGACAACGACTTCCAGCGGTGCGTCAGGGACGGCCACGACGCTCAGGCGTGCGAGCTTCGTCGGCAGGCTTGCCTCGGCGAGGGCGCGACGACCGGCACGGGAGACCTCTGCGAGGACAAGCGCCGCCACTGCATCGCGAACGGCCACCCCACCGAGGTGTGCGAGCGCGAGTATGCCGGTTGCCGCGGGCTGAACCCGTGCGATGACGCCTTCCGTCAATGTGTCGGGGCGGGCAACGACCCGCAGGCCTGCGAGCTGCGGCGCCAGCATTGCCTCGGCAACGTCACGCCTCCGACGACGGGCGACCTCTGCGAGGACAAGCGCC
>SYAK01000430.1 GCA_005788935.1 Pseudomonadota bacterium | reverse complement strand
TCAACAACGCCGGCGTCGGCGCCTACGGTCCCCTCGAGGCGACCTCGATGGCCACGGTCCGGCGGCAGTTCGAGGTCAACGTGCTTGGCCTGCTCGCCGTGACGAAGGCGGTCCTGCCTCACTTGCGCGCCCAGCGCAGCGGCACCCTGGTCAACGTGTCATCGATGGGCGGGCGGATGGCCTTCCCGCTCGGCACCGTCTATCACGGCTCCAAGTTCGCGGTCGAAGGCCTCTCCGAGGCGCTCCACTACGAGCTGGCCCCCCTCGGCATCCGGGTGCGCATCATCGAGCCCGGCGCGGTCGCCACGGACTTCGCCGGACGCAGCTTCGCGTGCGAACGACGCCGCCCTCGCCGAATACCAGCCGCTCGTCGGGGCCCTCTTCGCCGCGATGGGGCCAATGATGGCGCACGCGGCCACGGCCGAGCGTGTGGCGGCCGCCATCCACGCCACCACGGTGGACCAGGGTGACGGCCTCCGCTACGTCGGCGGCGCTGACGCCGAGCAGATCCTCGCGGGACGTGACGCGGTGGATGACGCGACGTTCTTCGCCGGCATGCGGGCCCAGTTCGGGCTTGGCGGGTGAATGTGGCGCGTTCGGATGAACAGGTGGCGCGGTCTGATGGTTCGATATCGCCCATGCACACCGCGACCTGGGCCATGGACCTCGCGTGGCGCGCCATCCTGCGCGACCTCGGCGTCGACACGAACCACGTGCTGAGGCGGGCGCAGCTGCCAGATGACCTGCTCCAGCGCCCTGCGACCCGCCTCGACTCCGAGGCGTGGTACCGCTTCTGGGATGCGCTCGAGGCCGAGGTCGGGGACCCGGCCTTTCCGATTCGTCTCTGCGAGGCGATCCGCGGGGATGCCTTCTCGCCACCGCTCTTCGCGGCCCTCTCGAGCCCGAACCTGCGCGTCGCGATGGCGCGCATCGCACGCTACAAGCCGCTGGTCGCGCCGATTCGCCTGACGGTCGAGGCGACCTCCTCGGGCGTCTCGCTGGGGCTCGACTGGCTCGACGCGCCGCTCATCCCGCCCGCGTCGCTCGTGCTCGCCGAGCTCCTCTTCTTCGTGGGGCTCGCGAGGATCGGGACGCGCGAGGCCGTCCGACCGGTCGAGGTCCTGACCCCGGTCATGCCGTCTCCGGTGTCGCCCTACGAGGCCTTTCTCGGCGCGCGCCTCGTCCGGGCGGCGTCGGCGCGGGTGACGTTCGCGGCGGTTGACGCGGACCGTCCCTTCCTGACCTCCAACGATGCGTTCTGGCACGACTTCGAGCCGGGCCTCCGTCGCCGCCTCGCGGATCTCGAGGCCGACGCCACGACCTCGGACCGGGCGCGCGCCGTCCTTCGCCAGAGCCTCGCGGGCGGGGTCACCGGCGTCGATGACGTGGCGCGCCGCCTCGGCCTGAGCCCCCGCACGCTTCAGCGTCGCCTCGCGGGCGAGGGTGCGAGCTTCCAGCAGGTCCTGCGCGAGACCCGGACCGCGCTCGGCGTCCACTATCTCGCCAAGACCACGCTGCCGATCGCCGAGGTGGCGTTCCTGCTCGGCTTCGACGAGCCGAATTCATTCTACCGGGCCTGGCGGGCCTGGACGGGCGAGACCCCCGACAGCGTGCGACAACCCAGGGAGGCGAAACGATGAAGCTGATGGACGCGATGCACACCTACTTTCAGGGCGAAAAGATCGAAGCCCTCGTCTTCATTCTGCCCCTCGGCCTGTTGAGTATCGTCTTCGGCGCGTGGCTGCTGAGCGACAACCCCGGCAGCTTCATGCGCGGGGTCGCGATCCCGTGCGTCGTGATGGGGCTTGTCATGACGGTCGTGGGCGCGGTCGTCGGCTACCGGACGCCCGCTCAGGTCGAGCGCCTCGAGGCGGCCGTCGAGGCGGCGCCGGCGTCAGCCCTCGCGGAAGAGCGCACGCGCATGGACAAGGTCAATCAGGGGTGGCCCATCTACCTCGCGGTGTGGGCGGCTTTCGGCGTGGTCGGGCTGGGCTTGCGCTTCGGGACCCGAGGCGACTTCACGCAAGGTCTCGGCATCTCGCTGGTTCTCTTCTGCGGGGTCTGTCTGGTCGTCGACGGCTTCGCGGAGCGCAGGACGCATCCGTGGACCGCCGCGCTCGACACCGCGCTCGCCGAGACCGTCCCACCAGCGGCGCCCTGAGGGGGGCTCTCGTCCCCTCGACGCCCGCCCGAACGGGTGCGGCAAGACCTGCTTGACATGGGGCGCGGGTCCGGTTACCGGCCCTCCCCCTCGACGCGCCGGAAGCCACCCCGGCGCCCTGACCTGCAGGATACGCCATGAAGGCTCTCTGGTTCCGCTCTGCGCTGCTCGCCGCCGCGCTCCCCGCTTGTGATGACGCTGTGACGCCTCCCGCCACCGACGCTGTCGGTGACGCGCTGCTCGCCGACGCCGGCGTGGAGGCGGACGACGCAGCCGCCCCCGAGGCGGACGCAACGGGCACCGCCGAGGATGCGGTCGCGATCGAAGATGCGCCAGCGCCTGAGTCCGACACCAGCGCACCCACGGACGACGCCACCGCCCCCGTGGCAGACACCATCGCCCCGGACAACGACGCGTCCGCGCCGGCCGAGGACGTGGTCGAGGCGGACACGACCGCGCCCGAGGCCGATTCGGCGGTCCTGGAGGACACGACCCCCGCTCCCGACGACACCAGCCCCCCAGCGGACGATGTCACGGGTGGCGGCACCGACACGGCCAGCGCCGAGACGGTGGCGCTCGCGAGCCTGCTCGCGCCGTTCGAGGGCTCCGCGAACGGTTTCGAGACCACGCCGGTCAAGCGTCTCGAGGGGCTCGTCGTGACGCTCGTCAAGCCGACGGTCGGCAACGAGGCCGGTGGCTTCTTTGCACAGGAGGGCGTCTCCGGGCCGGCCGTCTTCGTGGCCTCGGCCACGTTGCCGCCCGAGGTCGTACCGGGGGCCACCCTCGCGCTCGTCGCGGAGCGCCTGCGCAACAACGCGGGCGTGCCGCAGATCGCCGCGTTCAGCGGGCTCGTGCGAACGGCCACGGCGGTCGACCTCGCGCCCTTCCGCGTGAACGTCGACGCGCTGACCGGAGCGGTCGATTTCCGCCCGCGCATCCGCCGGCTGATGGCGATGTCCGGAGAGATCGCGGATGCAGGCGTTGCAGCGGGCGGAGGGCAGGGGGGCTACTGGCGCTTCGGCGTCACGACGCCTGGCCTCACCGCGGCGACCTCGGACGTTCAGCTGCGCCTGCCGCGCGCCATCGCGGTCGAGACCGGCCTCGAGCCGGGCTGTCTGTTCGAAATTTCGGACGGCGCTGTCTGGGCCTTCCGCAGCAGCGGAGCGGGGGCGCCTCAGATCCAGCCGTCGGTCTACGCGGCCGACGCGGTCTTCATCGTCTGCGCCACGCCGACGCTCAGCGCCGTCGAGGCGACGAGCCCAACGACGGTCGTCGTGCAGTTCAGCCGGCCGTTGATGGCGGCCTCGGTCGACGCGGCCGACTTCGCGGTTAGTCCCACACTCGCCGTCGAGGCAGTCGCCCTCAGCCCGGACGGCCGGTCGGCCACGCTGACGACGGCCGAGCACAGCCCCGGCCTCGACTATACCGTGACCATGGTCGGGGACGCGACCGACGTCCTCGGCGAGGGCTTCGCCGACACCGGCCGCAGCGCCACGTTCACCAGCGCCGAGGACACCACGCGCCGGGCGGTCTTCTGCTTCGAGGACGAGGCCGGCACCTTCACGACGGCCCCGACGCTGGCCTACGGCGTGACCAACGCAAGGCTCGATCGCATCCGCCTCGGCGTCGTGTCGCCGGCCGAGAGCGTCGCGGGTGCGTCCAACTGGTCCGACACGGGCGCGAAGAACGATCCGCCCGAGTGCCTCGCCGGTGATGCCGCCGTCTCGCGCTCGAAGGCCGTCACCGCGAGCGGCTGGAGTCTCGATCTGGATGCGGCAGATGTTGCTGCGGATGCGCACTTCCGTGTTCGCTTCAACGCGCCTGCGGGGGTCGTGACCGTGTCCTTCGACGGTTTCCCGTCCGCCTCGGGCCCACGCCGCCTGGCCTTCTGGAACGCGGCTGCCAACGCGTTCGTGGGCGTTCCACTCGACGTCGACATGGCGTGGCTCAGGCACCCGATGTACGCCGCGACGGGTGGCACGAGCGAAAGCAATGCCGCGCTCTCATTCACGATTCCGGATGCCACCGCCACCGCGTTCGAGTTCAGGATCTACCCGTTCGCGGCCTCGGCCCCTGGCGGGACCTTCCGGCTCGACAACCTGGCGCTGCGCTGGGCGCCGCTTCCCTGAGCCTGAGGAACGGGCGCGCGGCCTCGCCGCCCGTTCCGCCTTCCTGTCATCCGAGCGACCGCCTAGTCCAGCAGCTCCACCTGGGACGGCCGGTTCAGCACGATCTGCGGCGTCGTGTAGGTCTTGACCTCGCCTGACAGGCGCACCCGCTTGTTCAGGAAGGCGGACTTCGGGTCGAGCCCTGCGTCGATGAAGGCCTGAAGGTCGCGCTCGAAGATGACGCCGGTGAACCAGGGCCTCTCGGGATCCCCGAAGCCAAGCGTCGTGACCTTGCCAGACTCCCGGACCCCCAGGACCTGCCCGGTCACACGGACCCGTCGGCCGATGACATACATCGCCTCGTACGGCGTCACGTCGGGGTTCCCGAGCACGGCCCGAGGAATCCAGACGGTCTTTGCACCTTGGCCCGTCGGAATTTCCGCCCAATCGCCGCGCTCGGCGAGGACCTCGACCCGCTCGCCCGCCCGCCGCTTGCCAGCCTGCGGGCTTCCGTCGGCGGGAGCGGATCGCGCCTCGACCACCGCCTTCACCTCGGCGACGTAGAGACGGCTCTGCAGCCAGTCGCGTCGGAAGAGGTCCGCGTAGTAACCAGCGACCTTGGGGTGCCCGACCACGACGCCGACCTCGCGGTTGCCCTCGAAGGCGTTCTCGCTCCAGTTGATGGAGCCGACGAAGACCTCGTGGTCGTCCACGATGACGCCCTTCGCGTGGATCTTGGACAGGTGGGTCGCCTCGAGGTTGATGACCTTGGCCGACAGATCAAGCCCCTCACGCTCCGCGAGCGCGTTCAGCATCGCGGCGGTGTTGTCGTTGTCGCCCTCGTCCGTGACTTCGGCGTTGTACCATGTGCCGTCCATCAGTACGCGCACCTGCACCCCGCGGCGGGCGGCCGCGATGACGGCCTGCATCGGCAAGCTCGGCACGAGCCCCTGCTCCGAGACGAGGTCGCGCTTCTCCCCGGGTTTCAACATCTTCCCCTTCATGCCCCAATAAGGCACGATCGAGTTCTGTTCGAGATACAGGGTGTGCTTGGCGCGTTGAATCATCCCGATGATGGCGCTCGTCTCGTTGAGGCTCGTGTCGGGAGACAGGACGAGCTCGAGGTCGACCTTCCCCTCCACGACCGTCGGGCGGGCCGGGTTGGCATAGCGTCCTTCCGGGATCTTCTCGTTCGGGACGAAGGCCGGGTCGCGATACGGGAGGCCGAACTTGTCGACGGGTGAGTCACCCTCGGAGACGATGTCGCCGAGGACACCTGGCCGGTAGTCGTGGTCCCAGACCTCGCGCAGCTGACGGACGAAGGCTGGCTCCTCGACGTGAATCATCCACCCGCGGTTGCCATAGGTCGGGATGACCGGGACACCCGTGCGGCCGTAGTTCTCCGTCCCGATGACGACGCGCCGGTCGTCGACGATGACATACTTCGAGTGGTCAAAACGGTAACGTGGACGAATTTCCGCGTCCTCGGGGACGCCGAGGAAGTGGACCGGGATGTCGGCCTTCACGAGGCGGTCGGTGAGCCAGCGCCCCTGATCCGACAACCCTCCGACGGGGGCGCCCTCGAGAAAGACAAGGACCTTGACGCCGCGTTGACGGGCCCGGATGAGCGCCTCGGCGATCTTCGGGCTCGTCAGCTCGTAGACGCGCACCCGAAGCTCGCGCTTCGCGAGGTCGAAGGCCTCGATGAGGGCGGCGTAGCTGTTGTCGGGGGAGGACGTGGCGACCACCTTCGCCCTGACACCCTTGAGCGGGCGGGTCAGAAAGTGCGATTGCGCTGCGAATTCGACGCGATGCGTCGGGTGGTCGCCCATGGTCATGCGAGAGATGGCGACCGGCCAGTCACGCGGGCTGTCGGTGTCGGGCAGGACGCGCCCGGCCTCGTCGCGCGCGCGTCCGAGGATGCGTCCGGTCCAGCCGTAGATCGTGCCCTCCTTCAGGGCGACCGGCGCGCCTCTCCACGGGAGGCCGTCGAGCGCGCCCTCCGGGAATGCCTCCTGATCCGGCCCCTGGAAGGCGACGAAGTCGAGTACGCCGTCGCGGGCGTCTACGAGGGCCACCGTGCCGAAGCCCTCGTTCAGCCAGAGGAATCCCCCCGCCGGATCAAGGTCGGGCACGTCCGGGTCGGACGCCTCGGCCTCGAAGGCGGGGCGCTCGCCGAAGACCTGCCGGAAGCCGCGGCCGTTCGCTGCGACCCAGATTTCTCCGCCCGGCGGAATGCGTGCCCCCTTCGGGAAGCGCAGGGTGCGAGCCTCGTCCGGACGGCGTCGGCTGCGCTTCCCCGGGTCGGTCTTCGGGGGCGCGTCGTCCCCGAGCCCGTCGGCAAAGTCCGGGAGGTCGGAGCCAAGCCCGGCGTCGCGGCTCGTGCTCCGGCCACCGCCTGCTCCCTTGCGGCCCTTGCGCTCCTTGCGCGGGGTCCACGCGTCGGTCAATGCGAGTCCGCTCAGGTCGGCTGGACGCGCGAGGTCGGTGTTGACGAGGCGGATGGCTGCGTCGGCGCTCGGGACACCCTTCAGGTACCCATGGAGATGGACCCCCGAGAGCAGCACCTGAGACGCGGGGGGCCTGGCCGCAGCGGGCGGAGACGCGAGGCTGGCCCAAGTCAGGCACAAGACCGCGGCGAGCGAGAACATCCGCCCAGCGCCCTCGCTCGGAGACCGTCGCACGCCCTTTCGTCGCTCGTCCATGCGGTCCCCCCGATCGTTGCGGCGAGAAACGCCGACATGCCCATCGTGCAGCCCATCGGCGCCGAAGGTACAGTGGAAACGCGCCGACCGCGATGGCCTTCCCGGACCAGTCCGCGGTCGAGAGGGTCGCCCCTCGCGCGCCCGACAGGCTTGACCCGGGCGGGTGCCGGGGCCATACGGGCCCCGCGGCGGGTGGAGGGACGATGGACGCGGACAGCAGCGCAGACGGGGGCGGCGCCCCTCCCACGTGGGCCGTGACCCGTCCGCCGCGCGCGAGCGTCGGCGACGACGCGACGGCCGAGTCGTTCATCTGTGCTCTCGCCACGGCGATGCATGCGGGCGGGACGCCTGCCCATCGCCTCGAGGAGGCCGTCGGGCATGTCGCGGGGCGTCTCGGCCACGCCGCCACGGTGTTCTCGACCCCGACGATGATCATGGTCGGCTTCGGGCCACCCGCCTCTCAGCGCACCGTTCTGCTGCGTGTGCAGCCAGGCTTCGTCCATCTCGGTCGCCTCGACCGCCTTGATCGCTGCGCTCGCCGAGTCGTGGCCGGTCTCCTGACGCCAGCCGAGGGAGAGCGCGAGCTTGAGCGCATCCGGACGCATCCGCAGCGCCTCGGATCGCTCGGGCTTGTGCTGACCTGGCTCGCGATTTCGGCGTCGACCGCGCGGTTCTTCGGTGGCGGTATCAACGAACTCGCAGTCGGAGCGGTCATCGGGGCAGCCATCGGGGGGCTTGCGCTCTTGTGGCCGCGTGTCATGACGGGTGCCCCCATCTTCGAGACGCTCGCGGCGGCCGTCGCCGGCACGCTCGCTGCCATGGCGGCCTCACTCGGCGCGCGGCACGGCTATCAGGTGTCTGCCTATGTGGCGCTGCTCTCGGGGGTCGTCGGGCTGCTGCCCGGGCATACCTTGACGGTGGCCGTGACCGAGCTCGCGACGCGCAACCTCGTCTCTGGCACGGCGCGGGCGATGGCGGCCGCCACGACGCTGCTGCAGATGGCCGTCGGGATTGCGCTCGGGACGAAGCTGGCAGAGGCGGGGTTTGGACCGACGCCCGTCATGGAGCCCGTCCCCCTGCCGGAGTGGACGGCGGTGGCGATGGTGGTGCCTGCGGCGCTCGCGGCGGCGGCCTTCTGCTCAGCCCGCATCGAGCGGGTCTGGGCGATTCTGGTCGTCTCGGCCCTCGGCTTCGCAGCGACACGGCTCGGCTCGGGGTGGTTCGGGCCAGAGCTCGGCGCGGCGCTCGGGGCGCTCGTGGTCGGCCTCGCGAGCCGCGTGCACGGGGCGTGGGCCCGCTGTCCGCAGTTCCTGACGCTCGTGCCAGCGACGCTGCTGCTCGTTCCGGGGTCGTTCGCCTTCCGGAGCGTCTCCATGTTCCTTGGCGCGGACGTGACCAGCGGGCTGGATGCAGCCCTGCGTATGCTGCTGATCACGATGGCGATTTCTGCGGGGCTGCTGGTGGCCCAGGCCTTCGGGCGACCGCGTCCGACCTTGTGACACTGGCTCGCGGGCGTCGGACGAGGTTGAAACGAAGTGTTTCATGCTTGAAACGTTTTGATTCACTGGTGAACCACGATGTTTCAAGTCAGAGCAGGCGCAGCCAGAAGCCGACCGTCGGGGTGTAGCCCGTAGACTGCCAGATGATGCGGCCGTCCGCGTCGAGGAGGTAGTGGGTCGGGAAGACCGAGACACGCCAGGCGGCCTGCTCGGCGGCGCCGCCAAGAAGGACCGGGTGGTTCGGGCGGGTGTCGCCGAAGAAGGCCTCGACGTCGGCGCGACGGTCCCACGCGAGGGCGACGGCGAGCACGCGCAGATCGGGGTGGGTCGCCTGCACGCGGTCCCAGTTGTCGGCCTCGACGCGGCAGACGCCGCACCATGGCGCGAAGAAGTGGACGAGCACCTTCTGGCCGCGCAGGTCCGACAGGCGATGGGCGCGGCCGTCGAGGTCGGTGAGGGCGAGCTCGGGCGCGCGGTCCGCGTCGTGGAGCAGGTCGCGGGCCTGATAGCGGCCGACCGCCCACACGACCAGACCCACGAAGACGAGGTCGATGGTCCATCGGGTGTACCAGCGGGCGCACAGACGGCGCCAGGCGGCCGCGAGGGCGCTCC
>SYAK01000429.1 GCA_005788935.1 Pseudomonadota bacterium | reverse complement strand
GGTGAGGCCCGGTGCGCCCCCGGGTGCGACGCAGGCTGCCCTGACGGGACCGCTTGCATGCCCTGGACCTCACCCGGACAGCTGGAGCCACGCCTGCGCTGCCTGGCCATGGACCTCAATCTTTGCAATCCGTGCAGCACGGACAGCGACTGCGCCGCCGGCATCCCAGCCGACGTCGGTGCCCGCTGCGTTCAGCGCTCCGCCGAGTCAGGCAGCTTCTGCGGACTCGGATGCACCGTGGACGCCGAGTGCCCCGCCAACTACGCCTGCCGGGACGGAGTCGCCGCCTCGGATGGGGCCCCTGTCCGCCAGTGCGTCCTCGCCGATCCGACGGCCGAGTGCGGCTGCTCGACCCGCGCCATCGCGCTCGGGGCCGCGACCACCTGCACGGTCCGCCAATGCAGAGGGACGCGCACGTGCACGGTCCCGACGCTTGGGCGCTGCCTCGACCCCGAAGGCGACTTCTGCCCGGTCCAGGTCGTCGTGACGCTCGACGCCCGCGGCGGGACGGGCCTCCCGGCGACGACGCTGACCCGGTATGTCTCTGAACCGTATGGGGTTCTTCCGGAACCGACGCGTCAAGGCCACATCTTTGTAGGCTGGTGGACCGCACCCGACGGCACGGACGACCGCAGCCAGGTCTTCACCCCGACCCTCGTCACGCGCCGCCTCGCGCACACGCTCTACGCGTCCTGGGTCCCGAAGGCCCTGAACCTGTGCAGCCCGTGCCTCGCCGACGCAGACTGCACCGCCGACATCCCGGCCGACGTCGGCGCGCGTTGCATCCGCCGCTCGGCCGAAGCCGGTAACTTCTGCGGAATCGGTTGCGGCACGGACGTCGACTGCCCAGCCGGTTACGCATGTCGGGACGCGGTCGCCGCCGACGACGGCACGACGACCCGCCAGTGCGTCCTCGCCGACTCGGCCGCCCAGTGCCCCTGCTCGGCACGCGCCATCTCGGTCGACGCCACCACCGAGTGCGCCCTGCGGAGCTGCTACGGGACCCGCACATGCACCACCGCGACGCTCGGCCGATGCCTCGACTCCGGCGGCGTCCCATGCCCGACGCCCGTCGAGGTCGTCGTCACCCTCGACCCGCAGGGCGGTACAGGGCTGCTCGGCCCAACGTTCTCGGTCTGGGCCTCGGAGCCCTACGGCGACCTTCCAGAGCCGTACCGGGACGGCTACCTGTTCAACGGCTGGTGGACCGCTCCCGACGGCACGGAACCCCGCGCCCGGGTCGAGTCGACCACCCTCGTCACGCGGCGAACCGCGCACACGCTCTACGCGTCGTGGCTCGCGGGGAAGGTCTACGTCACGTTCCTCGACGGCGTCGGGGCCCCGACCGGGGCGTGCGAGGACAAGCTCGTCACGATCGGCTCGCCCTACGGGGCGCTCTGCACGCCGCCAGCAAGGACCGGTTACACGTTTGCGGGCTGGGTCCTTGATGACGGCAGCGAGCAGACGCCGGTGACGTCCGAGTCCATCGTGGACCTCGACATGGACCACGCGCTCCTCGCGGTCTGGACGCCAAATACCTACACCGTCGCGTTCGACTCGAAGGGCGGCAGCCCATGCCCGAACGTCTCGGCCACCTTCGGTCTGACCTACGGGGAAGCTGCTGGCGGGACGTTCTGCGCCCCGACCCGCGCATCGTACACCTTCGCGGGCTGGTACAGCCGGGATGACGCCACCGGGACCGCCGTGACGACCGCGACCGTCGTCGAGACCCCCTTCGATCACAGCGTGTTCGCGCGCTGGGACATCATCATCGGGGCCGAGTCCTGCTCGGGGGCGATCGACGAGGACAACGACGGCTTCGTCGACTGCTACGACGCGGACTGCCTTGGACGGCCGGGGTGCGCGGCGACCTATCCGGACGATACATGCGCGAACGCCACCACTGTCCAGGGCGGAGTTTGGTCCCAGCTCCTGAATTCCTGCGCCTATGCCAATAACTTCGCGGCCTCCGCGGCGGGCGGATGCAAGCGGCACGGCTCCGAGGGAGACGTCATCGTCAAGCTTGTCGCCCAGACAGCGGGCCTCTACCGCGTGACCCACGACACCAAGGCCAACGGCGCGACAGGCTTCGACAGCGTCATCAACGTGATGAAGGCGACCACCTGCCCGACGACCTTCAACAGCTGCGTCGCGGCCTCGGACCGCGGTAACCCCGAGCGCGTCGAGTTCACGGCGGCGGCTGGCGAGACCTTCTGGATCCTCGCGGACGGCTACGGTACGGGATGCGGCGTCTCTCGCCTGACCATCCAGAAGGTCGAGGCCGAGCGCTGCGACGACGGCCTCGACAACGACGGGGACGGCCGCACGGACTGCCAGGATCTCGGCACCTACGACGCGGCTGGCACCTTGCTGACGCCAGGCGACTGCAACGGGGTGGCGCGTGCAGCCCCGCTGAGTGCCTGTCCGTTTCTCGACTTCCGCTGCGGCACGGACGTCGTGGTCGGCGCCATGCCCTTCACGAACAGCGGTCGGAACCTCTGCAGCTTCAGCCGCTTCGAGGACTTCATGGCGACGGGCTACGCCTGCACGGCGAACATCGACCCGACCCTCGGCGGCATCACCTACGCCTACACGGCCCCTGTCGCGCAAAAGGTGCGGGTCACCGCGACCCCACGCGGCACCTGGTTCGACGACCTGTCGGGCACCTCCGAACCCATCGACATCGTGCTGAACCTGTCACGTTACTGCTCTCCGACGAGCGCCCTGACACCGTGCCTCGCCACCTCGGACACCCCGGGACAGGAGACAGCCGACGTCACGCTCGCGGCAGGTGAGACGTTCTACGCTCACGTCAACCTGTACAACAGCCCGTTCGGCAACGACTGCGGGGCCATCGACCTCACGATGCAGGTCGTCCCCTGAGCGCCACCGTGGCACGCACCCTGGGCCCGTAATCCCGGCAAGCGATCCCTGATGCCACGGTCAACCGGAACGGCCGAGCAGCGGCGCGCTCCTGACAGGCTGCGGCCTCACGAGGTGACGCCGCTGCCCGCTGCGAGGCTCCCGTTCGCCAGCGATCCCGCCCTCGTCAGAACGCGGCCTGACCCACAGCGCGCGGGAACGGCACGACATCGCGGATGTTCACCATCCCGGTGCAGTACATGACGGCCCGCTCGAAGCCGAGGCCGAAGCCTGCGTGCGGGACAGCCCCGTAGCGGTTGAGGTCGAGATACCAGCTGTAATCCTCGGGGCGCATGCCGAGCTCGGTGATGCGCGCCTCGAGCCGCGGCAAGCGATGCTCGCGCTGGCTCCCGCCGATGATTTCGCCGATGCGCGGGACGAGGACGTCCATCGCCGCGACGGTCCTGCCGTCATCGTTCTGAAACATGTAGAACGACTTGATATCTTTGGGATAGCCCGTCAGGATCACGGGCTGCTTGAAGTGCTCTTCCGTCAGGAAGCGCTCGTGCTCGCTCTGAAGGTCCGCCCCCCACGCCACAGGGAACTCGAACGTCCGCCCGCTGGCTGCGGCCTTCTGCAGGATCTCGACCGCCTCGGTGTAGGTCAGCCGGATGAAGGTCTTGTCACGCGTGTTCTCGAGCCCGGCGATGAGCCCCTTGTCGACGAAGCGGTTCAGCAGCTCGACGTCGTCGCCGCGCTCGTTCAGCACCGTCGTCACGAGGTACTTCAGGTATCCCTCTGCGAGGTCCATGTCGTCATGGATGTCGAAGAAGGCCGCCTCGGGCTCGATCATCCAGAACTCGGCGAGGTGCCGGTTCGTGTTCGAGTTCTCGGCGCGAAACGTCGGTCCGAACGTGTAGATTCGCCCGAGGCCATAGGCGAGGGCCTCGCCATTGAGCTGCCCCGAGACCGTCAGCATGGCCGGCTTCCCGAAGAAGTCCTCCTTCGTCGAAGCGCGCACCTCGAACATGGCGCCCGCGCCCTCGCAGTCACTCGCGGTGATGATGGGCGTATGCACGTACTGGAAGTGCTGGCCCGAGAAGTAGCGATGCGTCGCCTGAGCGAGCGTGGCGCGGATGCGGAAGACAGCGCCGAAGACATTCGAGCGTGAGCGCAGGTGCGCGATCGAACGCAGGAACTCCATCGAGTGCCCCTTCTTCTGCAGCGGGTACGTCTCGGGATCGGCGTCGCCGAGGACCTCCACGGTGTCGGCCTTCAGCTCGACCCGCTGTCCAGACCCGGGCGACTCGACGAGCACACCCTCGACGACCACCGAGGCCCCCGTCGTGAGCCTCGGCAGCAGCGCCTCGTAGCCCGGGACGGTCGCCTCGACCACCACCTGCAAGGTCTGCAGGGTCGTGCCGTCGTTGAGCACCACGAAGCTGAGCGTCTTCGAGTCGCGCCGACTCCGCACCCACCCCCGCGCCGTGACGCGCGCCCCGACCTCACCCGACTCGAGCAGCTCCGCCAAGCACTCTTTCGCCATCGTCCCGTCTCCCGCGCAGGTCCGTGCAGCCGCCTCGGCGCACGCGGCGACGGTATAGGGCAGACACGGCCGCTTCGCAACGGCCTTGCCGGCCACCGGCGGCCATCGCCAGCAACCGCCAGCCATCGCCAGCAATCGGGCGGAACGCGCCTGGCAGGCCCCTCGCGGCGTCAGTCCGTGGCGGAATCCGCGGGCTCACCGCCCGTCTCGGGCGTCTCCGCATCTGGTGTCTCGGGCGAGACCTCGACCGCTTCGGACGATGCATCCGGACCGCTGACCGGGGCGCCGAACTCGCTGCAGTCGAAGACGAGCCGCCGCACCTCGCCAGCCACGGTGCAGGCCTCGTCGAGCGGGCCCCAGAGCCACTCACCGCCTCGGGCGGCGACCCGCGCCGTCCCCCCGAGCGGGATCTGGCTACAGGCCGTCATGACCTCACCTGGACGTGCGACCCCCGTCTCGAGGTGGCCGTCGATCAGGACCTCCGCGTAGGGCACCGCCCCGGCGCATCGCTCACTGAGCACGACCTCGACTGGGCAGTCCGTCGCGGCGCAGCCAGGCTCGGCCTCGCATCGGCACGCCGCGGTTTCACCCTCGAAGGGCTCGGCCGCACAACCACCCATTACCGACAACACGACCAGCCACGCCGCAGGAATACGCCTCATGGCGCCCATGGTTCTCCGCCCGGACGCGCGTTGTCAACCCGGCCAGCGCCTGCTAGCGTCCTTTCCCCGGGCTGCCCGCCCACCTGACAGCCACCCGCCGAGAGGTCCGACATGACCCAGCTCCGCAAGACTCTGACCCGAATCACCGCCGGGCTCACCCTCGCTGCTCCCGCCCTGCTCGTCTCCGGACCCGCCAGAGCCGCCCCGGGTTGGGCCGACGAGAAGGCGGACTGCGAGAAGACGGCCTTCGGCGACCCCGAGAGCGCGCGCCTGCCGAAGATCACGGACTGTGCCTATCGCTGGGCGACTTACCGTCCCCCACTGAAGGGCCTGAAAGACGACCTCACGCAGAAGGTCGTCGCGGCGCTGAAACGCCTCTGGAGCGAGAGCGAGAGCAAGGAGGACAGAACTCTCGCGCGAGAAGAGCTGAAGCTGCTCGGCGTGACCGAACTTCCGCCCCGCACAGCCAAGGCCGCCGCGCAACCGACTCCCGCGGCCCCGACGCGCAAGCCCTTCGCCGCCCCCGAGCCTGACAAGAAGGCCGTGGCGGCCGCCGAAAAGGCCTTCAAGAAGGGCTTTGGTTTCTACAAGAAGCAAAAGTACGCCGAAGCGCTCGCGGCCTACGAAGAGATGGTCGATGCGGCGCCAGGCTATCCGAACGGCCACTACAACGTCGCCTGCATCCACGCGCTGATGGGCGATGAGGCGAAGATGGTCGCGTCGCTCCGAAAGCTCAGCGACCTCGCCGCCGCGGGCAACGCCGTCGCGGGAAAGCAGCTGAAGCAGACCTGGGTCCCGCCCGAGGGGCAGGACAAGGCCGACGCCGACTTCGACGGCATGCGCGACAAGTCGGCTGGCTTCAAGGCGGTGACAGGCTACGCCAAAGTTCGGATCGTCAACGAGATCCCGGACTTCGACGAGGACAACCCGGACAACCTCGCGAAGAGCCTGAAGAAGCTCGGCTACCGCCCCGAGACGAAGGACTCCGACAAGAAGCCCACCGCAAAGCACCCCGTCATCTATTACGCCGAGCACGCGAGAGCGGCGGCGTGGCTCGTCAAGAGCCTCATCGCCCACCCGAAGACCGAGACGTCGATGTTTCCGGCCGAGGATCTCGGCGGCTTCGACGTCATCGTCCGCTGGAGCGACGACCTGAAAGCCGAACAGGAGAACGCCTGGGTCGCAGACCCCAAGAAGGCCGAAAAGGAGCTCGACGACCTCGCCCGAAAGCAGGACGAGCTGCTCCGCAAGCCCGAGGAGAAGGTCGAGGAGCTCGAGGCCGCGCTCGACAAGCCCGCGGAAGTCCAGGAAAACATCGAGGAGCAGCTCGAGCGGCCGGGCAAGGCGGTCGACCGCGTCAAGAAGAGCGTCGACAAGCTGACCAACCCGTTCAAGTGATTCGCACCGAGGCGTCACGACGCTGACGAGGCCCCCGGAAACATGATTTCCGGGGGCCTTTTCCAGGCCCTTCGAGATGCCAAGAAACAGAGAGGCCC
>SYAK01000428.1 GCA_005788935.1 Pseudomonadota bacterium | reverse complement strand
GTCAAGGTGTGGCTGGTCGCGGTCGAGACCGTGGTCGCGCTCGTGACCATGGCGCCAGCAAGCTGCCAGCCGTTGAAGGCGTAGCCCGTGCGTGTCGGGCTGCAGAGCGCGCCGTAGGTACCATCGAAGACCACGGACTTCGTCGTCGTGTGGCAGCCAAGGCCGTTCGGGTCGGCGTAGGTCACCGTGACGGTGTCGGCGTTCCAGGCGGCGGTCAGCGTGTGGTCGCTCTCGGTCGTGACCGTGGTCCCGCTCGTCACGGTCGCGCCCGCGAGCCGCCAACCGTTGAAGGGGTAGCCCGTCCGCAGCGGCGCACAGAGCGTCCCGTAGCTGGCGTCGAAGGTCGCGGAGCGCGTCAGGGGCGAGCAGGCGGAGCCGCCGTTGCTGGCGTAGGTGACCGTCATGGTCTTCGCGGTCCATTGGGCGTAGAGGGTGTGGCCGGACGGGTTCGACACGGTCGTCGCGTCACTGACCACGGTCCCGCCGCCCGCGGGCGCGGTCCGCCAGCCCGCGAACAGGTAGCCGGGCCGGGTCGGCGCGCAGAGCGTCCCGTAGGCGGCGTTGAAGGTGACGCTCTTCGCCGACGGGCTGCAGGCGACGCCCGACTGGACGTCGTACGTCACGGTCACGGCGCCTGCGGCCCACTTGGCATAGATCGTGTGGCCCGCGTCCGTGGCCACCGTGGTCGTCGACAGCACGTCGCTGCCGCCGCCAGCTGGCGCGGTCCGCCAGCCTTCGAACGCGTAACCCGTCCGGAGCGGGACGCACAGGTCGCCGTACGTTGCGCCGTAGGTCACGACCTTCGACGTCGGGGCGCACGCGGCGCCTCCCTGCGCATCGTAGGTGAGCGTGTGGGTGTTGCCTGACCACGTCGCGGCCAGCGTGTGGTCCGACGCCGTCGACACGCGCGTGGCGCCCGTCACCGCGACGCCATCGAGGGTCCAGCCCGTGAAGGTGTATCCGGTCCTGGTCGGCTCGCAGAGCGAGCCGTAGGCGACGTCCCAGGTCACCGTGGTCGATGGGCAGGCGCTGCCGCCGAGGCTGTTGTAGCCGACCGTGTAGGTCGATGGCGTCCAGTGCGCATAGAGGATGTGGTCGGCCGGGTCGGTGAGCTTCGTCGAGTCGACGACCTGCGTGCCGCCCGAGGGCGACGTCCACCAGCCAGCGAGCGCGTGGCCCTTCCGCTCGGTCGCGCAGAGCGTCCCGTAATTGGCGTCGAAGGTGCCGAAGACCCAGGTCGGGCTGCAGGGGTCGCCCTCCTGCGGGTCGAACGTGACCTTCACCGAGCCCGCCGTCCACTTCGCGTGGAGGGTGTGGGCGCTCGCCGTGGAGACGGCCGAGGTGTCGGTGATCTGCGTCCCGGCGCCGGCTGGCGCGGTGAACCAGCCCGAGAAGGCATAACCGGTCCGGGTCGGCTCACAGAGGGCGCCGTAGCCGCTTCCGTAGGTTGCGGTCAGTCCGGGGGGCGAGCACGGCGTGCCACCGGCGCTGTCATACGCGACCGGGTACGTGTTCGCGGTCCAGTCCGCCACGAGAGTATGCGACACCGTCGTGTTCACGACCGCCGCGTCGGTCACGGGGGCCCCGTCCGCGTCAAGCCAGACGTTGAAGGTGTAACCCGAGCGGGTCGGGCTGGGGAAGCTGGCGACCGGGTACGTGCCCTGGTAGGCCACGGTCCAGGTGGTCTTTGCGCCGCCAGCGAAGGCGCCGCTACCCGCGTCGAGCATCACGCTCACCGGGGCGCCCGTGCACCCGGTCCCCTGCGCGACGAACCCCGACGCGCAGGCCTGGCACGCGCTGCCGCTGCTGCAGGTGGCGCATCCGTTCGAGCAGGGGGAGCACCCCATCCCATCTCGCCAGGTGCCCTCGGCGCACGCGGCGACGCAGCTCCCGGCGATGAGGTCGAAGCCCGCGGTGCAGGCGCCGCAGCTACCCGCCGAGCTGTCCGCTGGCCCGCTCGCCGTAACACAGGCCTCGCAGTCGTCCTGAGCGCACGCCTGGCACGTTCCGGTCGTGTCGCGATACTCGTCTGCGGCGCAGGTCGGACGGCAGCTGCCGCCCCAGCGCTCGTGGCCAGTCGCGCACGTCGTGCAGGTCGTCGCGCCGGTGCAGGACGTGCAGGTCGACGGGCAGGCGGTGCAGACGCCCGACGACAGATACTCGTCGGCGTCGCACGCGACTGGCGTCGTGCAGGCGCCCATCACGCAACTGTTGCTCGCGCAGTCGGCGGCGCTCGCGCAGGCGAGGCCCGACCCGCAGAGGGCACACAGCGGCCCGCCACAGTCGACGTCCGTCTCCTGGCCGTTCTTGGCGCTGTCACGGCAGTTCGGGGCCTGGCAGGTGCTGTCGAAACACACCTTGCTGGCGCAGTCGGAGCCGATGACACACGGGCCCGCGGTCGCGCAGCCGATGCAGCTGCCACCACAGTCCACGCCTGTCTCATCGCCGTTCTTGACGCCGTCGGTGCAGCTTGCGCCCCGGCACGTGCCGTTCGTGCAGACGCCGGTCGCGCAGTCGGCGCCCGCCACACAGCCTGAACCGGCCGGACAGTCGGGGCAGACCGGACCACCGCAGTCCACGCTGGTCTCGCCGCCGTTCCTGACGCCGTCGGTGCAGACGGCCGCGGCGCAGACCCGGTCCGCGCCGCAGACACCTGTCACGCACTCGGTGCCCGAGGTGCAGGGGTTGCCGTTGACCGTGACCTGAGCCGGCGCCGTCGCGTCGTCGCTCGGGGCCGGGGCGCCGTTCAACGTGACCGCCACGGTGGCCGTCCCGGGCTCGACCGACGCGAAGGTCCCGGTGTAGGTCCCGTCGCCGTTGTCGGCCGCGCGTCCGCCGTTCTGGAAGGTCCCGACGCCGCCCGTGGCGACGCTCAGGTGAACCATGATGCCGCGCAGCGCGAGTGGGGCCCCGTCGGCGCCGAGCAGCGTCACGGTCGCGATGACCTCTTCGCGGGGCTCGACCTCGGTGTCGCTGAGCGTCACCCTCGCCCCGCCGACCTCTGGCATCTCGGGGGCGAGGATGTTCTCGCAGGTGCCGCTCAGGCGGTCGAGGCGGCCATTCGAGAGGTCGAGCCAGGCCTCTCCGTCGTTGGCGAGGCCATCGAGGCGCGAGACCGAGATGTAGGCCGGGCGGTCGATGTAGGACACGGTGTCCGTGCCGGCACCACAGGTGTAGCCATCGGCGCCGGGATCCATGTTGGCGTCGATGGTGTCGTTGCCCATGCCCGTGTCGATGACGTCATCGCAGGTCCCCGGGATCTCACAGGGGACCTCGGCGAGGCAGGCCGCGCCGTCACAGTCGTCATCGGTCTTGCAGCCGACAGTCTCGCGCCCGTCGCACCAGCGGCCTCGGTCGGCCTGGACGCTGTCGTTGCCGCTGTCACCGAAGATCTTGTCGGCCCCTGCGCCGCCGCGGATGGTGTCGTTGCCGTTGCCGCCCCGGATGGTGTCGATGCCGGCCTGTCCAAAGAGCCAGTCGTTGCCCGAGTCACCGAGCAGCGTGTCGTCGCCTTCGCCGCCGTAGATCCAGTTCGCGAGGCCGTTCCCGCCCAAGGTGTCCTTGTGAGCGGTTCCGTAGAGAATCTCGATGGTTCGCATCGGGTTGTCGCCCTCGACATCGACGGCCGTCAGGTTTGTCGTGTCGGGCGTGTAGCCGTCGTTGGCGCGACCATCCATCGTCACGCGGACACCGGCTGTCCGGTCGCGGTAGTCGAGCGTGTCGAGGCCGCGGCCGCCGTCCATCATGTCGCGGCCGTTCGGACCCGAACCGCCGTCGAAGTAGTCGATGCCGAGATCACCGCGCAGGGTGTCGTCGCCACCGCTCGCGCCGAAGTAGTCATCGCCTGCCCCACCGAAGTATTCTTCGTTGCCGCAGCCGCCGTAGAACCAGTCGTTGAGGCGCGTGCCCATGACGCGCTCGATGTCGCTCCCGATGTCGTCGTTCTCGGTCGTGAAGGCGTCCTGCATCGGGTCGCACTCAGCCGTGCAGGTCGTGAAGACGAGGCGCCCGTCGCCCCGGCGCGCTGCCCGTTGCGCGACCGTGACCCCAGCCGCTGGCTGGGTGGCGATGGCCTCGGCCGGACCCGACGTGACCGCCGTGCACATCTGCGCGTCGCGGACGTCCTCGCTGACCTCGATCGGGACCCAGGCCGTCCCACCCGACACGACGATGGCTTCGGACCGGCGGCTGTAGTCGACGATGTCGAGCGCGTCGCCGCCGATGAACGTGTCAGCGCCGTCCGCGGTTGCACCGACGACGCTGCTCGCGAGGACGTTGAAGCGGTCGGCGCCGTCGCCGCCGTTGAGCGTGTCGTCGCCGTCGCCGCCCGTGAGCGTATCGTTGCCGCCACCGCCAAGCAGGACCGCCATCCCGGCGAACGGCAACCCGACGCCTCGCACCGCGCGAGGCTGGTCGCCACCGGCGCTCAACAGGTCGTTTCGCCCGAGGCCCGCCACTTCGGCGCGGGTCGGGGCGGTGTTCCAGGACAGGTCGAGGATGGCGTCGCGGTTGACGCTGAGACCATCCGCGCCAAGCGTCATGATGTCGGGCAGCGCGTCCTGACCCACCACGCCGAGTCGCCAGGCGCCCCCGGCGATGACCTGCACGCCCGGGGTCGGGACCACGCCACGAACACCGTAACCCGCCAGAAAGATTCCGGACTCGTAGCTGAACAAGACGTTGGAATTGGCGCCCAGCGACAGGACGAGGCGCTTCAGGGTCCCGAGCCGCCCGCGCACGGTCCCGGCCACGCCTGCGTCAGTCAGGCAGGGGTTTCCGTTGACCTCGAGGGCCCCATCGACGGGGCTCATCCCGAGCCGGACCGTGCCGCTGGCCGGGACCGTCACCATGGCCACGTCCAGGGCGACGGTACACGCGAGCGGCGCGAGATCCGCCTCGACCGCGCCGAGCACGACCGAACCCGGGAACGCGTGGGCTGGGGGCGCAGCGGGCGGGGTGGCCTCGGGCGGAATGTCCGCGCAGCCTGCAAGGGTCAGGCTGGTCAGGAACAGGATCAACCTGCGGCGTGATTTGCTGGGGGGCATGCTGTCCCTCGGGGTACGGGTGGAGTCTGGCTCGTGCAGACTCTCCCGCTCGAGCATCGCACGCGACCGCGCTTGCACGCAAGCATCCGCACGACTTCCTGCGACTTTTTCGCGGTGCGCTCAACCGGGCGCCGATGAACGGCGGCGGTCAGCGACCCCGTGCGTTCGTTGACGCTGTAACGTGGCGGCTCGGGCAGACTCCGCCGGTGGCACGGCAGTCGGTGACGCGGCGGCGGCAGCCCGCTCAGGGGGCGGAGGTCGACACCTGGAGCGCGTAGCTTCCGAGCGCGGCACCCCAGCTGCGGACCCGGACCCGATAGGTCCCGGCGGCGAGCGTCCGCGTCAGCAACGAGCAGGCCTCGCTCCCCGCGTCGTCGTCGCTCGCGGTCACGGCGGAACATGTCGCGTCGGCGTACAGGTCGATGCGCGTGTCACCTGGGCAGGGCGAGCCGGGTCCGGCACCGCCGGTCGTCTCGATACGGACGACGCGGCTTGTTGCGAGGGTGAACGTGAAGAAGTCCGCCTCGATCCCGGGGTTGATGGCCGCGACCACGCGGTCCTCGAGTGTCACCGGGTCGGCCTGGGCGCAGGTGTCGTTCGGCTCGGATTCGACCGTGAGATCGCCAAGCTGCGAGAGGGCGACAGCGAGGCTGAAGTCTCCGCCGACGCCCGCGGTCGCCGCGTCCGCCACCACGTAGACGACCTGAGCCGCGCCCGAGGTATTCGCGTAGCTGCCCGACTCCGCGCCGCCGACGTTCGCCACGTCGCGCCGCAGAACGCACTGGGCGGTCAGGGCGGCGCAATTCGTGCTGAGCGCGAGGACAGCGTCATAGCCGCTCGGTGTGTAGGTGACGGCGAGCTGGTGGTTGCTGGGGACCGTGACGGCGTAGACGCGGTCGTGCCCCGCGGTCGCGCCCGTGGCACAGCCACCTCCGTAGTTGTTGTAGGCATTCCCATACCCTGAGGCCCCGCGGCTCGAGCCGAGCACCGTCCCGGCCGGGATGACCTCGGCCGTGGCGCAGGTGTTGCCGACGCCCTCGACCATGCAGACGCTTGGCGCGCCAGTGCAGAGATAGCCCGGCTCGGTCTGACACGCCGGCGAGCACCCGGTCGTGCCGCCAGCCCCCCCATCGCAGCCCTCGGCACCCTCGAGGAGCCCGTCCCCGCAGACAGGGGTCCGAAGACCGACCTGCAACGTGAACTGCCCCGTGTTGGTGCTGGTCCAGGCGTCCGCGACGATGAAGACGGTGCGCGGCTCGGTGGCGCGGTTCACCCACGTCAGGTCACCTGGCGCGTCATCGGCGAACAGGCAGGTCGTGGGGCTGATCGTGCCGCAGTCGCTCACGAGCGCGATGTACTCGTCGAAGTCGTTGTTGGCCATCGACGCCGAGAGGATTTCCCCGGGCGCCACGGTGACCCGGAACACGAGGTCGCGACCGCTGCCACCAGTCCCCGCGGTACCAGCCCCGCCATTGACCGGGCAGCTGGTGTTGTTGAAGCCGCGATAGTCGTCGCGGTAGGTCGCGTTCGGGAAGGGGCCGAAGACCCCCGAGCTGGCACCCGCGAGCATCGTGTCGAGGTCGAAGGCCGTGGCGCACGTGTCGCCGACGGAGAGATCAACGCAGACGCTCGGTGCGCCATTGCAGGACCATCCCTGCAGGACCTGACAGCCGGGGTCACAGCCATCGCCCGGACGGTCGGGACCGACGTCGCAGGTCTCCCCGCGCTCGAGGACGCCGTTGCCGCACACGGGCAGGCTCGCCACGACGCTGAGCCCGTAGGCCGAAACCGGCCCCGTGCCGTAGGCATTGACCCGCAGGTAGTAGACCCCGGGCTCGAGCAGAGCCGCGAAGGCGTCCGTGCGCGGGTCGATGCGCGAACAGTTGGCGTTCCCGCTGTCGTCGTCGTCCGTCAGGACGGTGACGCAATCGGATGCGTACAGCGTCAGATAGGTGTCGCCCCCGCAGCCGGTGAAGTCGGCCCCGAAGGTCTCAGCACGGAGATCTGACGTTTCCGTGATTTCCAAGACATACCAGTCGGTGTCGAGGGTCGTCAGGGCGCCGGTGGCGAGCCCTGACGCGTTGAGCGGCGTCGCGGTCTCGCACCGCTCGTTGGGCTCGACCTCCGCCACTGGCGGCGGGAGGACGCAGGCGGGTGTGCCATCGACCTCACGGCAGAGCCAGCCGTCCTCGGCGCAGTCGGTCTCCGACTCGAAGGCGAGGCAGCCAAGGGCCCCCTGCGCGCAGACCTCGACTCGGTCGTCAGCGCAGCGAACCTCACCCTCGACACAGGCGTCCTCGCAGGGGCGGCGGCAGCTTGCGGAGCCGTCCGCCGCGGACACGCAGACGTGAAAGGGGTCCTCGTCGGCACAGCGCTCGGCCGTCTCGACGAGGCAACCCACTGCGTCCCACGTGCACCGAAGAATCTGGTCGTCGGTGGCGTCACAGCGCGTGCCCGGCCCCTCGGCCTGGACGCACTGGGGCTTCCCGGCGCAACGGTCCGCGAGATCGACCCGACACATCGCGGCGCCGGGCTCCGAGCCGTCGCAGTAGCCGAGCCCGCCGTCGGGGGCGGTGGCGATGCAGTCGGTGACGACGCGAATCGGGCATCCAAACGCGTCGAATACACATGCGCGCAGTTGACCCGGCGCGTTCGGGTCGCAGGTGGCGCCATCGCCAGGCTCGCAGCGCGCCTCCGCAGGGACGCCATCGCAGGGGTCGTCGGCCGCGACGCACCGCCCGACGTCGCCGTCACAGACAGCCGAGGCGGCGCCACAGTCGAAGGTGCGCGCGACCCCGCAACCGAAGGCGTCCTGGTCGCAGGTGGTCAGGATCTCGCCGTCACAGCGGGCCCCGGGCGTGCAGGTGTCGCGGTCGGCACAGACGTCAAAGACGCAGGCGACCGTCTCGCCCATCGGACCACAGGTGTTGGCTCCGGCCTCGAGGGCGCAGTCGACGGCCTCCGCGAAGGACTGGCATCCGTCTGCGTCCTCGGTGCATGTCTCGAGGCGGTCGCCATCGCAGCGGCGCGCCCCGACCTCGGCACAGGCGTCCTCGGCCGCGACGTCGGCGCAGAGGACCACGCAAGTGGCCGTCCCGTCTGCTGCGTCCGCGCAGGCCTCGCCCGCCGCGCAGGCGTCGGTCGCGGACCAGACGAGACAGCCGTCCGCGTCGGCGGCGCAGGTGCGGACCGCGGACAGGTCCCCGGTGCAGGCCCGCGCACCCGAGGCGGGGCAAGTATCCCGGCCATCACAGGCCGGAGGGCCCGCAGCGTCCGCGTCGTCCGGTGGGGGCGCCACGTCGCCAGCGTCACCCGCGTCGCTGGCCATGGCATCGCGAGGGGGATTGCCCCCGTCACCAGCCTCCAGGGCGTCGCGCGGAGCCGAGGTGTCCGCGCCGAGGGCTCCACTGTCGTCCGCGGTCCCGACGACCTCCGTCACCCCCGCGTCAGGCCCATCCTCAGCCACCTCGGGGTGCTCGTCCGGACAGGCGGCGAGGAGCGTCGCGGGCAACAGGAGCAAGGCTGGCCAGGTGGGTGCATTGCGTCGCTTCATGGGATTCCCGGCGTTCGGAGGAGCGCGGCATGGCACCGGCGCAGGTGCGATCCGCGCCCTCCGTCATAGTCGCCCACCGGGTTCGACGCAACAACACCCGAGACGGCCTGCAACTGCGAAGACCCGCCGTATCAGCGCCAGGCGGCTTCCCAGGCGGCTGGCGCGAAGGCCGCGTCGGGCAGCAGGCCCGGGCGGGCGTAGACGTGGAGGAACGGGACGCCGTCCTCGGCGGGCACGTGCTGCGGGGCCGGGACGTCGAAGGCGCGGCGGGTCGCGAGGTCGAGTTCGAAGAAGGCCTGCTTCGGGTCGATGAGGGCGATATCGGCGCCCTCGGGGCCGCCGTGATAGCGGATGTCGGCGCGCAGCAGACCGACGCGCTGGTACATGTCGTAGCTGCCCTGCGTCGTGTTCTGCCAGAAGACGCGGGCGTTGCGCGGCGCGTGGCGGTTGAGCCACGGGAGCACCATGTGGGTCGTATAGCCCCAGAAGAGGCGCATGTGGCGGGCTTCGGCGGCCCCTCGCAGGCCACCCGCGAGCAGGCTGTTGTAGTGGCCGGTGCCGACGCGGGCGTGGTCGAACGAGGCTCGCGCCGGCCACGCGAGGAGGGCCATGGCCAGCGAGACCTCGGCGAGGCGTGGCAGGCGGGCGCGGGCCGCGATGGTCACGAAGGCCCAGCCCGCGAGGACGCCAAGCAGCGGCGCTCCGGTCATCCAATGCTTGATACCGCCAAAAATGGGGGTCGAAGGGAGGGCGATGACAAGGATTGGCACGAGACCATTGATGACGAGGAAGCGGAGCTTCGAGGCGTGCGCCGCCGCGGCTGGGTCGGGGGGCGACGCGGCGTCGGGGGCCGGGGTGCGTCGCAGGCGCGCGGTGAGGCCTCTCACGGCCGGCGCCGACATCAACAGGCCCGCGACGAGCAGGAAGAACGTGAACACCTCGGGGTAGACGAGCAGCGACTTGTGAAACGGATAGCTGAACGGGAACGGCGGGTTCTGGAGAATCTCGCCGCCCCAGTACTGCATGTAGTGCTCGTGCGTCAGGTGGAACTGGAAGTAGTCGCGGACCGCCCGCAGCGGCTCGAACCAGAGCTTTGGCCAGAAGACGAACAGCATCGGCAACCCGACGATGAGCATCGTGAAGAAGGCCACCGGGATGGGCGGCAGCCGGAGACCGGACCGTGTCAGGGCGACGCGCGTCGGGCCTCGGCCAGACGCGAGCCACCACAGGACCAGCGCCACGGGGATGAAGAAGGCGTTGTGCTTTGTCAGCAACGCAATGCCCCAGAGGACGCCTGCCGCGAGGGCCCATCGGCGGTCATCGAGCGAGCGCCAGAAGGCATACAGGACCGCCAGCTGGGCGGCCACGACCGGCATGTCGAAGCTCGTCATGTGGGCGTGAAAGAAGTGTTCCGGCACGAAGATGAAGAAGCCCGCGCCGAGCAGACCGGCGAGCCAGCCGAAGAAGAGCTCGCCGAGCAGGAAGGTCAGGGCGGTCGCGAGGGCGCCCGACAGCAGGCCGAAGAGGCGCATGGCGGTCGCCTCGTCGAGCACGCCGAGCGTGGTCCGCGCGCGGGCCTGGCACGGGGTCACGGACAGGTCGGCGGGGGACACGCCACCCGGGATGGCACAGCGGGCGACGAGCGTCGCGTGGGCGGGCGACCCGGGGTCGAGCGTCACGCGGGCCTCGTCGCGGGTGCGCTCGGTGACGCGGCCTGTCGCGAGGACCCGCGCCGGGTCGTCCTGGCCGGCGCCCTGCGCGAGCGGGGCGAGCAGCGCGACCTCGGCGTCGAGCGGGAAGCCGACCTCGGCGGCGGCCCGGACACGCAGGGAGACCTCCGAGGCGAGGCCCCCACCCTTCGGGCGCTCGACCGGGGTCAGCCAGGCCTCGCGGTCGTGGCGGGCAAGCAGGCGCCAGGCGTAGCCGAAGAGGACCTTCATGAGCGGCGGGTGCTCGAAGTTCCCCGACCAGACAGGCAGCACGCCGTCGCGCGAGAAGGCGGCGCGGGTGGCCTCGGGCGTCTCGGCCTGCTCAACCGCAACAAACCAGGCCTGATAGCTCTCGCCGTACTTGAAGTAGAAGCTCTCGTCGCGCGCGAAGCCCATGTCGCGCGAGCACCAGAGCGCCGCGAAGGTCGCGAAAAAGACGCCGATGGCGGCCATCAGCCGGGTTCGCGTGGAGAGCGACGGGTGCCTCGGAGGGGCGGACGGCGCGGGGGTCATGCGGAGGCTCCTTCGAGCCAGGGGAGGAGGTGGCGGCCGATGCGGCTCTCCGGGTTCGCGGCGATCGCGGCGGGTGAGCCGGTCGCCACGACCCGTCCCCCGTCCGGGCCAGGCCCGGGGCCGAGGTCGATGACGTGGTCGCAGCCCGCGATGAGCTGCGGGGCGTGCTCGGCGATAATCACCGTGTGACCGGCGTCGCGCAGGCGCACGAGCAGGCCATGCAGGCGCACGAGGTCCACCGGATGCAGGCCGTGCGAGGGCGCGTCGACGAGGACCGCGGCCGGCGACGGATCGGGGCGCGCGAGGTCGATCGCGACCCGCAGGCGCTGCGCCTCGCCGCCCGAGATGGCCGAGCCGGGCTGTCCGAGGCGCATGTAGCCGAGGCCGACCGCGTCGAGGTGTTCGAGCGGGCGGGCGAGCCCCGGGATGGGCCCGAAGACGCCGCGGGCCTCGGAGACGCTGAGACCAAGCACGTCCGCCACCGACAGGCCACGCCAGCGGATGGTCAGCGTCGCCTCGTTGTAGCGCGTCCCGCCGCAGGTGTCGCAGGGGAGCGCGAGGTCGCCGAGCGACCCCATGTCGAGGCGCCGCGTCCCCTCGCCGCGACAGTCCTCGCAGCGCCCGCCAGCTGCGTTGAAACTGAAGCGGCTGGCGCTGAACCCGGCCGCGCGCGCCTCGGCGGTCGCGGCGAAGAGGCGGCGGACCTCGTCGAAGAGCCCTGACCACGTCGCGAGCGTCGAGCGCGGGTAAGGGCCAAGCGGCGTCGGGTCCACCGCGAGGAGGCGCGTGACGGCCTCGGCGTCGACCCGGACCTCGGCTAGCGCGGCCGCGACGGGGGAGGCCTTGCGGGACGTCACCGCGCGCAGGTGGGCGCCGAGGACCTCGTGCAGCAGCGCGGTCTTGCCCGCGCCTGAGACGCCGGTCAGCGCCGTGATGGCGCGCGCCGGGATGGCGAGCTGCACGTCCTGCAGGTTGGCGACGTGGCCGCCACGCAAGGTGAGCGCGATGGCCGTCGCGGTCCTGGCCGCCCGTCGGGGCGGACGCGGCCCTCACTGCTGTCTGGGGTTCGGACTCGCCAATAGGACAAATGTGTCAATGGGATAAGTTGGGCTACAATGAGATTCAAGTGCTGCTCTCATCAGAGAGAGGAGCCAGAAGAGAGTCTAGAAGAATTACTAAGAACACCGTTGTGAGCGTGACGCAAAGAT
>SYAK01000427.1 GCA_005788935.1 Pseudomonadota bacterium | reverse complement strand
GGCCCTCATCCGCGCCTCGTCGGCGCTCGACGGCCTGAGCTTCCACGATGACCGTGACTTCGGCGTCAAGATCCTGCGCCGCGCGCTCGAGGAGCCGTGCCGCCAGATCGCCGCCAACGCCGGTGTGGACGCGTCGGTCATCGTCGGCAAGGTGCGCGAGGGGTCGGGTGGCTTCGGCTACAACGCCCGCTCGGACGTCTTCGAGGACCTGCTGAAGGCGGGCGTCCTCGACCCGACGAAGGTCAGCCGGACTGCGCTGCAGAACGCGGCCTCCGTCTCGTCGCTGCTGCTGACGACGGGCGCCATGATCGGCACGAGCAAGAAGAAGTCGAAGCCGGCTTCGGGCGGCGCTGACTACGGCGATGATGACTGAGAAGGCCGCCGCGCGTGGTTGAGGCTGGCCTTGCGCTAGCCTGGTCACACGCGCGCCTGACCGTGACGGGCGGCCTCGTGAGCGTCGATGCGACGCGCTGCGGGGTCGCCCTTCCCTTTTGCCTCGCCCGCGTCCATCCTCCCGCCCGACGTGGCGCGTGCGCGCTGGCCCGAGAGACCCGAGAGACCCCGAGAGGAAGCGATGGCTCCGAACGATCCGACGCCCGAGGAAGTGACGCCCGAGGTCGAGGCGACCACCGAGCAGGCCGAGGCCGAGAAGGCCCCCGAGCCCGAGAAGGCCCCGCAGTTCGTCGACCCGCGTCAGGCGCGCATCGACATGCTCGAGCGGATGCTCGCCGAGCGCGAAGCGACGCTGCACACCTACATCAAGGCCCACAAGAAGGCGGAGGCCGACTTCGAGGCCTTCAAGACACGGCTCGAGCGCGACCGCGACCGTGAGGTCGGGGCCGCGCGTGCGAAGCTCGTCGTGAAGCTGCTCGACGTCGAGGACAACCTCGAGCGGACGCTCGACGCCGCGCAGCGGACAGGCAGCATCGAGGGCCTCATCGAGGGCGTGCGGATGGTGCACCGCATGTTCCGGGACCGCCTCGGCGAGCTCGGCCTCGAGCGGGTCGACCCGGTCGGCCAGATCTTCGACCCGACCTCGATGGAGGCGCTTGGCATGGTGCCAGTCCCGAACGCGGCGCAGGACAACACGGTCGTCCTCACGATGCGCGCGGGCTACCGCGTCGGCGATCAGGAGATCCGTCCAGCCCTCGTGCAGGTCGGCCGTTTTCTCAGCTGAGTGACGCCGTCCGGGTCTCGCCCGGGGGCGCCTTGAATCCCGGCGGATCGCGCTTGCGACCGCCTGCTGTCACACTGGAGCCCTCACCGTGCAGATCCCGGATCCCGTCGGTCTCATCCTGCTCGTCCTTCACATCGCGTCGGCCGCGACCGCCTTCGGCGTCGGTCTGACCGTCCCAGGCTCGCTTCGGCGTGCTTCGGCCCGCGGGCCCGAGGCGATGGCGTCGGCCGCGGCCGAGGCGAACCGGACTGGCCGCCTCGCTGGCATGTTCGGCCTCGCGACGTTGCTGACGGGCCTGGCGCTCGTCTTCTACCGCGGCGGCTTCAAGGTCGTGAGCCCGGCCATCCACAGCGCGATCCTGGCGGTCATCCTGATGATGGTGCTCGGCCACTTCGTGCAGCGCCCCGCGGGCCTGCGGCTCGCAGCGGCGGCCGAGGCGCGCGACATGGCGGCCTGGGACGCGGGACGCCGGCGTTGGGCGATGGTCGATGGCATCAGCGCGCTGCTGTGGGTCGTGACGCTCGCGCTGATGTTCGTCAAGCGCGGCGCCTGAGCGCGCGCAGAGGGCCGCTCACGGCGTCGCTTCGTCGGCTGTGCGCTGGGCGAGCAGCGTCGGCAGCAGGCGCTCCGCGGCCGCGCGGGCGTCGGCAAGCGTCGGGCTCGCGCCTGTCTCGCGCGCGACGGTGGTGATCTGAAGATCCGCGAAGCCGCACGGCACAATGGCGCGGAATCCCTCGAGGTCATTGCAGATGTTGATGGCGAGCCCGTGGGTCGTGACGCCGCGCGTCAGGTGGAGCCCGATGCTGCCGAGCTTCTTGCCGCCGACGTAGACGCCGGGGCGCTCGGGGTCGAACGCGACGCCGGTCAGGCCGAGCGCCCCCGCGATGCCGATCATGACGTCGCCGAGCGCTGCGACGAGGGGCTTGATCGGCAGTCGGGCGCGCCCGGTGTCGATGATCGGGTAGACGACGAGCTGGCCAGGTCCGTGCCACGTCGCGTAACCGCCGCGGTCGGTCGTGATGACGGGGGTCTCGAGGCGGGCGAGGGCGGGGCCGTCGAAGAGCCCTCCGCGGCGTCCAAGCGTCACGACCGGGTCATGCTCGAGCAGCAGACACAGGTCATCGGCGCCGGCGGAGACGGCCTCGCGGGCGGCGTGCTGTTCGGTGAGGGCGGCCTCGTAGCCCATGCGTCCGAGCCACTTGAGCTCCATCATGCGTCTCCTGTTGCGGATATCAGTTGTTGCGGATGGTCTTCAGCGCGTCGACCGCCGCGTCGACGTCGGCCTGGGTCGAGGCGTGCCCGAGCGAGAGGCGCAGCGTACGCAGGGCCTCGGCGGGGGTCAGCCCCAGCGCCAGCAGCGACGGCGCCGGGAGATGGGAGCCCGTCGCGCAGGCGCTTGTGGCGCTCGTCGCGAGGCCCGCCCGGCTCAGCGCACGGACGGTCGACTCCGCGTCGCCAAAGCGCTCAGGTAGCGTGACCGCGGTGGTTTGCGGCAGCCGCGGCGCGCGCCAGCCGACGATCGCAGCACCCGCGAGCTCGGTGAGGAGGCGGCCTTCGAGGCGATCCCGCAGGGTCTGGAGGCGCAGGGCTTCGGCCTCCCCGTGCGTCAGGAACCAACGCGCAGCGGCCCCGAAGGCAGCGATGAGGGGCACGGCCTCGGTGCCGCCCCGGCGCCCGCGCTCCTGGCCACCACCGGGGAAGAGCGGCCTCACCGGCGCGTCCGCGGCGTGGACTAGCGCCGCGACGCCACGCGGGCCGCCGAACTTGTGGGCCGCGACCACGAGGTAGTCGCTCGGGCAGGGGGGCAGCGGCAGGCGCCCAGCGCGCTGGGCGGCGTCGACGATGAGGCGTGGGCGGACCTCGGGTGGCCGGGCGCCAAGGCTCGCTGCGAGGTCGGCGACGGGCAGCAGCAGGCCGGTCAGGTTGTGGGCGGCGAGCAGGGCGAGGCCGGGCGCGCGGTGGGTCGTGGCGGCCTCGGTGAGGCGGCGGGCGAGGGCGGTGGCACCCGCCGCGAGCGCCTCCGAGG
>SYAK01000426.1 GCA_005788935.1 Pseudomonadota bacterium | reverse complement strand
TCGACGATCTTCTCGAGGGCGGCCGTGTTGCGCGCGGCCTTGCCAAGCCCGCCGTAGACGATGAGGCGCGACGGATCCTCGGCGACGTTCGGGTCGAGGTTGTTCAGCAGCATGCGCAGCGCCGCCTCCTGAACCCAACCCTTGCAGTGCAGCGTGTTCCCGTGTGGCGCGCCGTTCAGAAGTCCGCCCAGCTTCGCCTCAAGCTCCATCCGGTTCATGGTCCGCTCCTCGTGACGTTCGGGAATCTTTCGGCACCGACCCGGTCCGGGTCGAGGGGGTGGCCCGCTTCAGGCGGGTTCGAGGTATGTGGCGATGGCCTCGGGCCATCGGAGGCGACACTCAGACGAGCCGCCCGAAGAGCGTGTTGGCGCGGGCGCCTACAGACGTCGCTCACCGAGGCGCGCGCCCACACGGACGTCACAGGAGCCGCCCGAAGAGCGTGTTGGCGCGGGCCTCGGTGATCGCGACCTGCGCCAGCTGGCCGACCCAGCGGCGGCTCCAGAACTCGCCCGCCGGGACCTCGACGTTGACCTGCGCGTGGGTCCGGGTCGTGCCGGTCATCTGGAGACCGACCGAGGCCACGCGCGGCGGAGTGGCACCAGGCTCGCGCTGGAACGTCCCATCGGCCTCGCGGGCGCTGCGCGACGACGGCCCCTCGAAGAGCACCTCGACGGTCTGGCCCACGTAACTCTCCATGATCTCACGCGTGATGCCCTCCTGGAGGGCCTGGACGCGGTTGAGGCGCGCCTTCTTGACGTCCTCGGGCACGGTGTCGCCCATCTTCGCGGCGCGCGTCCCGGGGCGCTCGCTGTACTTGAAGGCGTAGATGAAGTTGAAGCGGATCTCGGCGAGCAGCGCGAGCGTCGCCTCGCACTCGTCGTCGGTCTCGCCCGGGAAACCGACAATGATGTCGGTCGAGAGTGCAAGCCCGGGGCAACGCTCGCGCAGCTTGCGAACGGTCTCGCGGTAGACATCCACGGTATAGAAGCGGCGCATCTCCGACAGAATGCGGTCGTGCCCCGCCTGAACCGGCAGGTGGAAGTACTCGCAGAGCGTCCGCAGCTCGCCGAAGAGCGCGATGAGGCCGTCGATGGCGTCCATCGGGTGCGACGTCGTGAAGCGGATGCGCTCGAGGCCGGGCACGGCGTCGATGTCGCGCAACAGTTCGGGGAATGTCGGCTGGCGACCCCAGCGCGGCCCCGCGTCGGGTCCGAGGAGGTCTTTCCCGTAGGAGTTGACGTTCTGCCCGAGCAGCGTGACCTCGCGGGCGCCTGACGCGACGAGGCGCTCGACCTCGCGGCGGATCATGTCGGGGGGCTTGCTGACCTCGCGGCCGCGCGTGAACGGCACGATGCAGTAGCTGCAGACCTTGTCGCAGCCCTTCATGATCGTGACGAACTCCGTGACGCGCGTGTCACCGCGGGGCTCGGCCTCGACGAACGTGAAGTCCTCGCGCTTGTAGAAGGTCGTCTCGGAGAGGCGCCGCTCGCCGCCGCGGATGCGGTCGAGCAGCGACGGCAGCGTCGCGATGTGGTCTGGCCCGAAGACGAGGTCGAGGTAGGGGACCTTGTCGAGGAGTGCGGCCCCCTCCTGCTGTGCGACACAGCCCGAGACGCCGAGGATCAGCTCGTCGTTGAAGGCCTTCAGCGGGGCGAGGCGTCCGAGCTGGGAGAGCATCTTCTGCTCGGCGCGGTCGCGGATGCTGCAGGTGTTCAGCAGGATGAGGCTCGCCTTCGCCGGGTCGTCCGTCGGGAGGTAGTTGTACGGGGCGAGGACCTGATGGATCCGGTCCGTATCATTGACGTTCATCTGGCAACCGAACGTCTGGACGTGGACGAAGCGCGGCGGGGCCGCGACGGCGGGCTCGGGAGCGACGGGGGCTGGCGCTGTCGGCGCGAGCTGGACAGGGGTCGACATGGCGTTCCTCGTGGCGCGGGCGCGGGGATAGCCGCTGCGCGCGGGCGCGGACTTAGCCGCTCTGACCGCCGCGGGTCAAGGCCGAGGTCGGAGCGGGAGCTGCGCGAGGGTCTGGCGCTGGAGCCAAAGGTGAAGCGGGTCGTCGAGAAGTGCGCAAAGGCCGAAGCGCAGGTAGAAGGCGCGGGCCGCTTCGTCCTTCGCGTCGACGACAAGCGCCACCCAGGCCACCTCGGAGCGCAGGGAACGCGCAATGGCGTCCATGAGCAGATGGCTGCCGAGCCCCTGCCCGCGCGCGTCACGGTGGACCGCGAGGCGCCCGAGCCGGACAGCGGGGACCTGAGGGTAGCGCGGAAGCTGGCGGGCGACCTCGGGGGGCAGGCGCTCAAGCCCGACGGCTGCCATGCTGAGGCTGTAGTAGCCCGCGATCGCGCGCGTGGCGGGGTCCTCGGCGACGAAGACGCTCGCCGCGTGGCGTCGCATATCCTGGCCGGCCTGCACGCGCAGGTAGCGGTCAAGCGCGGCGTTGCCGCAGTTGAAGTCCGAGCGATCGTGGTCTGGGCCGAGCGGCACGACCCGCCACGTCGACGCTGGCAGCGACCCACTCACCCGCCCGAGGCCGAGAAGCGCCGCGCGGCCTCGAGGAGGCGCTCGGATGGCTTGGGCGGATTCAGCAATGCGGCCGCGAAGGCGGCCTGATCGCGCTCGGACAGGACGAGAAGCGCGTCGGCGCGAACGACGCGACGGGCGCGGGCGGACGCGGCCGAGACGAGGAACTCGGTGAGGCTCAGCCCCTCGAGCTCGGCGGCCCGCGCGAAGAGCTCCTTGGTCTGCGGCGAGACGCGCGCCTCAAGTCGTTCAGTCTTCGTCTCTCGGACGTTCATGCCCCCCTCCTTTTCGGCGAGTGTACGTACATGCGCCGTACATGGCAACCCAAGGCTGCCGCCCCGAGCGAGCACTCGCTGGGGCGCTCCGTTGGCCTCGAGCGGGCGTCGAAGGTGTCAGGCAGGGTGCTGGTGTCAGGGGGACGGCAGGAACGGCAGCAGACCCTTGAGATCGGAGTCGTCGAAGCGGACGCCGAGCCCGATGAACCAGTCGCGCGCGGCGTTCAACGTGTCGTCGAGGCCGCCCGTCAGGACAAAATGGGGCAGGAACTCCCACTGCGCGAGGAAGCGGAGGCGCGGGTTCAGGTCGTCGCGGCCGAAGTCGAAGAGGTCGGTCTGCAGCCAGAGGGTGTCGTCAAAGAGCGTCAGGTCGACGCCGAGGCCGCCGGTCGACTCGAGGATCCCGTAGCGAAAGGTCAGGTGATGCCAGCGCTTGGCGAACTGTGCGGAGACCTTGAAGCCGGAGTCCTCGCGGACGACCTCCTCGGTGAGGATGGCGGGCTGGGACGGGTCGTTCGAGACCGTGGTGCGGGTGAAGCGGCGCGAGCGCCCGAGCGGGTCGTCGACGATCTGCAGCAGATAGAACTTGTCGGGCGTGGTCTGGAAGCGGAAGTCGACGATGGACTTGAAGCTGCCAGCGTCCGCGAGGTAGTCGGCGCGGAACTGGAGGCCGATGCGGGTGCGGCCGATGGTCGCGGTGAGGTCGGAGACGTCGGTCACGACGCGCTCGATGTCGGTCACGAGCTTGTCGTCCTTCAGAAGTCGCCCGAGTGTGCCTTCACCGCGATTGAGTGCGCCCGTGACGCCTTTCAGGTTCTCGAGGCTGTCGCCGAAGGTCGCGACCTTCTCATCGAGGTCACCGAGCAGCTCGGGCACGGTGCCAGGCTTGGCGTTGGCGGGGTCCGCGGTCTGGTCGGCGATGAAGGTCTCGAGCGCACCCGACATCGTCTCGAAGCGGGCGAGGATGCGGTCGAGGCGGCCGGTCGTGGCCGCGGTGGCCGTCGCGAGGTCGCCCGAGGCCTTCTCGAGGCTCGACAGGATGCGCTCGACGTTGTCGCCGCGCGGGTAGACGCTGTCCTTCAGGAACGTGCGCAGCTCGGTCGTGAGGGCCGCGACGTTCTCGGTCGTCTTCGCGACGTCGTCCCGGATCTTGCCGAGCGCTGCGGTGCCCGACTCGTTGCCGAGGCTCTCGCGAAGGGACGCGGTGACCTTGCTGATGTCGTCGGTGATGCGGTCGAGCTTTGGAAAGATGGACGCGGACGAGCTCTCGACCTTCGAGATGACCGCGCTGATGCCCGAGTCGCTGATGGCGTTCTTGACCTCGCCGTCGGCGGCGATGGTCTCGCCCTCGAGGCCAGGTGTGATCGTGACCTCGTAGTCGCCTATCAGGCTCGATTGGCGGCGGACAGCGGTCGCGCCGTTGCGCCAGGTCTTCTGCGCGGCGTCCCAGATCCCCTGCCTGAGCTCGACCTTGCGGTTCAGGACGAGCGGGACGCGGGCCCGCGTGGGGTCGTCGGGGTCGAGGGTCGGGGTCCCGAGCTGCCCGACCTCGATGCCCGCGAGCGTGATGCGGGAGCCCGGGGCGAGCCCCGAGGCGTCGTCGAAGCGGGCAAAGACGGTGTAGCTCTCGTCGGGGCTCATGCCGCGCTCGAGGCTGCCGAACGTGAAGACGAACGCAGCGATAGCGGCGATGACGAGGAGCCCGACGAGGAGCGGCGTCCGAGGTTTCATGCGCGGTCACGCCCCCTCGGCGCGGATGTTCGGGTGCGATTCATTGCAACTCAAAACATCATGACGGTGAGGAAGTAATCGACGACGAGGACGGAGACCGAAGCGTACACGACCGCCTTCGTCGTCGCGAGTCCGACGCCGCGGGCACCGCCTGAGGCGTTGTAGCCCGAGTGGCAGGCGATGGCGACGATGACGAGGCCGAAGACGGCGGCCTTGATGAGGCCGCTCCAGACATCCCAGGGGGTCAGGGCGTCGAGGATGCGCTGGCGGAACACGCCCTCGTCGAGGCCGAGACCGACGACCGCGACCGACCAGGACCCGAAGAGGCCGACGAGCGAGAACAGCAGCGTCAGGACCGGCATCATCAGAACGCCGGCCACGAGGCGCGGCGAGACGAGGTACTGGACCGGATCGACGGCCATCGAGCGCAGGGCGTCGATCTGCTCGGTGACGCCCATCGTGCCGAGCTCGGTGGCGATGGACGACCCCACGCGGCCGGTCACCATGAGGCCAGTCAGCACCGGGGCCAGCTCGCGGGTGAGCGCCAGGATGACGGTCGTGCCGACGTAGCCCTCGGCGTTGAACATGCGGAACGCGTAGGCCGACTGGACCGAGAAGACCATACCGGTGAAGGCGCCCGTCAGCAGGACGATCAGCAGCGAGCCGACGCCGACGAACTCGAGCTGCTGGAGGAAGATGCGCCAGCGGAACGGCGGGCGGAAGGTCGCGACGAGCCCCTCCCACGCGAGCAGCACGACGTGACCCGTATTCTCGATGCGGGTCATGGTCCACTGGCCGAGCGACTCGATGGGCTTCACGGGGGAGAGCGTAGCGCAAGGCGGGGCGCGCGTCACAGAAGTCGCGGTCAAGAATGCGCTGGTCGGGCGCGCGGGCCCTTGCTAGAACGCGCGCGACCAGCTGAAGGAGCCGCAGCCCCCTTGACGGCGCGCGGCGCGATGGAGGCGGGCGATGGCCGGACACGACGAGACAGCTGCGGTGACCTTCACGCTGAACGGCGAGGCGCGGACGTTCTCGCCCCCGCCTGCGCACGTCGCTGCACTTGTGGAGACCCTCGGGCTGACGGGTGCGCGCGTGGCGGTCGAGGTCAACCGGCGCATCGTGCGGCGGGCGGACTGGGCCGAGACCGCGCTCGCCGACGAGGACAGCATCGAGGTCGTGCATTTCG
This sequence comes from Pseudomonadota bacterium, assembly GCA_005788935.1. The sequence goes on along the minus strand of SYAK01000426.1, from coordinate 626 downwards.
TGGGAGGTGGCTCGTGACCCAGGATCTTCTGACGCTCGGCGCGCGCAGCTTCAGCTCGCGCCTCCTCATCGGCACCGGCAAGTACCCGGACACGGCGACGGCGAAGGCCGCGCTCGCGGCCACCGGGGCCGAGATCGTCACGGTCGCGGTGCGCCGCGTGAACCTCGACCGGAACGCCGAGGACAGCTTCTGGCACCAGGTCGACCTCGACCGCTACGTGCTGCTGCCGAACACCGCGGGCTGCCACACGGCCGAGGACGCGATCCGGACGGCCATGCTCGCGCGCGAGGTCGGCATGGGAGACCTCGTGAAGATCGAGGTCATCGCGGACGCGAAGACCCTCTACCCGGACAACCAGGCGACGATCGAGGCCGCGAAGGTCCTGATATCCGAGGGATTCACGGTACTTCCGTATGTCACCGACGACCTGGTGGTCTGCAAGAAGCTCGAGGACCTCGGATGCGCGGCCGTCATGCCGCTCGGGGCGCCTATCGGCTCAGGGCTTGGCATCCGGAACCCGGTGTCGATCCGCCTCATCGTCGAGGCCGTGTCGTGCCCAGTCATCGTCGACGCGGGCGTCGGGACGGCCTCGGACGCGGCGAAGGCGATGGAGCTCGGCTGCGACG
>SYAK01000425.1 GCA_005788935.1 Pseudomonadota bacterium | reverse complement strand
GTCGCCGCATTGCGCAGTGCTCGTGCAGCAGCCCACGATCGGGCTCGCCGCGCAGCGCCCATCGAGACAGACATCCGCCGTGCAGGTGTTGCCGTCGTTGCACTGCAGGTTCGAGCTGCAGCACCCCGGGATCCGCGTCGCAGTGCACCGGTTGGCGACGCAGGTGTCGACCGTGCACGCGTCCGCATCCCGACACTGGCTGTCGCGGCTGCAGCACCCAGGGCGTGTGTCCCGGAGGCAGACGCCGCCGATGCAGCGGTCGCTGGTGCACGCATCACCGTCGTCGCAGGTCGCGTCGTCCACGCAGACCGTCGGACCACACCCGGGCCGCGCCGTGTCGCGCCGATGCGTGCAGCCCGCGGCGTCGCAACCGTCCTCGGTGCAAGGGTCCCCGTCGTCGCAGGCGGCCGGGTCACAGGCCGGGCAGCCTGCGATTGGCGCGTAGCGGCAGCGGTTCCCGACACAGGTGTCAGTCGTGCAGGCGTCGCCGTCACCGCAGTCCGTCACGTCCGCACAGCACCCAGCGGTGCGCTCGTGCCCACAGACCCCCGCGAGGCAGCTGTCGCGGGTGCAGAGGACCCCGTCGTCGCAGGCCGCGTCGTCCGCGCACGTGACCACGCCGCAACCCGGAAGGGCCGGTTCGAAACGATTGACGCAGCGGCCGTCTGCGCAACCATCGCGGGTACAGGGATCCCCGTCATCGCAGCGCTCGGGCGAGCAGCCGCAAGCGGGGTCGACCGCCCACAGGCAGAGCCCCTCCGCGCAGACCTCCGTGGTGCATGGGTCGCGGTCGTCGCAGTCCGCGGCGGCGAGACAACATCCGGGGAGCGCTACGGTCTGGCAGCGGCCGTTGTCGCAACGATCCGCGGTGCACGGGAGGCCGTCGTCGCAGTCGCCGTCGTAGGCGCACCCGCGGCACTCCGGCAAAGGGGACTGTTCCCGGACGCAGAACCCGTTGGTGTCGCAACGATCGACCGTGCAGGGGTTGCCATCCTCGCAGGCTGCGTCCGAGGTGCAGGGCTGCCCGCAGGCGAGGTCGGGAACGAGGCCGCAGACGCCGCCTTCGCACACGGGCAGCGCGCAGGCCGGCAGCCCCGTCGGCGGGACGCAGTCGGTGGGGGTGACGCACGCGGGCGGCGTCGCACAGGACCCGAAGAGCGCGACGTCATCGACGTGGATGCCGCTCCACAGGCCGTCGACGGGCAGCGCCCCCGACCAGCGAAGGAAGAGCGTCCAGGGGCCATCGACCGGCACGGGAAACTGACGCACGAACCATCGCCAACCCGCGTCGACGACCGCGTCCGGCCCGATCCGGAAACGCCGCCCGTCGGGGCCCCCGACCTCGATGGTGAAGCCACGCAAGGCCTCCTCGGAGGGCAGGTCGACCCGCAACCGCAGGCGAATCTCGGCGGGCACCCCGCGTGGCAGTTCACCGAGGGGTAGCGCCAGCTCTGCGTCGACGGTCGCCGCGACGCCCGCAATCGAAGGGCCACCGCGGCCAAAGTGGAGGACGGTCGGACGCGAGGGGGCGGCCGCCGTGTCGAGCAGCTGCCACCGCACGCGCTCGCTCGTCGAGGTGGCCTCCCATGCGGGTGACGGCGAGAACCCGGTCTCGACGAGGGGGCCCGTGCGGCAGCAGGGGTCACTCGGGGGACACGCCCCTCCGCCGCAGGCCAGCGCGTTGGTGCAGCGCCCGTCACGGCAGCTGTCCCCCGTGCAGACATCGCCGTCGTCGCAGTCTGCGTCGACGAAGCAGCAGGCCGCGTCGGGCGCGAAGGTGCAGGCGCCGTCGAGGCAGGCGCCAAGGACGCAGGCCGGCGCGGCGGCGATGCACGGGGTGTCGTCCACGCACGGCTCGCACGTCGACGTGGTCTGGCAGGCGGCCCCAGGAAACGGGCAGATGGCCTCGGTACAGACGGGGACGCCACCCTCGGGAGGCGCGCAGTCGTTTGCGTCGAGACAGCACTCGGGCGTTCGCACAAGCGCGCACAGGCCGAGTCGCAGGTTGCAGCGCGGGACCTCGCAGGCATTGGCGGTCGCACCGAGCTCAGCGCAGTCGTCGTCGTCCGCACACCGGGTCGAGGGAGGGCTGTCGGGTGGAGCTGCGTCCTCAGGGGCGAGGACATCGCCCACAGCGTCAGGCGTCTCGACGTCGACGGGCGTGTCTGCGGTCGCCGCCCGCCTCAAAGCAGCGTCCGAACACGCGGCGAGCAGCCCCGTGAGCAGCAGGGTCGCGACGAGACTCGGGCGGGATGTGGCGATGGGTACGGGGTGCATGCAGCGGCTCCGTCGCTGACGCGACTCGCGGGAGTACGAGGATACCCGAACCTGGGACACGGGATCCAGCCCGGGGTGCCATCGGCGCCGCAAAAGGGTCACATCAGCGCACGAAGGAGCTGTGCGTAGGCCGAAATCCCGGCGTCGAGCTGGTCGAGTTCCAGATGCTCGTCGGGCCCGTGGGCGCAGCGCATGTCGCCTGGACCGAGGAGGTGAAGGCACGCCCCGAGGCGACCGAGGTCGGAGGCGTCGGTGTTGAACGGCACGGCTGGGGCAGCCTCGCCAGGCAGGGGTGAGAAGGCGATGGGCTCCACCCGGTTCAGCAGGTCGAGCGCGACCCCGTCGCCGAGCACGCTGGCGACATGCGCGAGCACCGCCTCGCACGGGGCGGCGCATCGGACGAGCAGCACCGCCGAGGCCTCGGGCGCGAGGACATTGGCCGCGACCCCGCCCTCGATGAGGCCGACGTTGGCGGTCGTGTCGCCAAGCATCGGGTCGGCTGGAAAGGTTGACGCGAGCAGGGCCGCGAGCCGCTCGACGAGGCGATGGATGGCCGATGACCCGAGCTCGGGATAGGCCGAGTGCGCCGCCGTGCCCTTCACGGACAGGCGGGCCTTCAGCAGCCCCTTTTGCCCCGCACGCGGTGTGAGGCCGCAGGGTTCGCCGAGGATGACGCGCCGCGGGATGAACGGCGGTTGGGCTGCGAAGGCGCGCGCCCCGACGTGGTCCGTCTCCTCGCCTACGACGAGGAGGCAGGCGGCTCTCATCCCGGGGGCGTCGGCGCTGGCGGTCGCGAGCGCGTGCATCATCGCGACGGCGGCCCCCTTCGCATCACAGGCCCCGCGACCGCGGATGGCGGCGCCTGACAGCGTCGGCGGGATGAAGGGCGGGACCGTGTCGAGATGGGTGCACAGGACGACCTGCGGGTCACCCTCAAGCCCGACGGGCGTCACGAGCAGGTTGTCCCGCCCGGGTGCCGCGGGCAGACGTACTGCGCGCAGGCCGAGCTCGGCCGCGAGCGTGGCCGCGACCGCGACGGCCGGCTCTTCGCGGCCCGAGGTCGAATCGGCGGCCATCAGGCGCATGAGGTGGTCGGCGGCTTGGTTCGGTGCGGACATGGTCTGGACTCCGGGAGCGGCGATTCGCTTTGGTGCCGCGGACGGCGGGATGCTACATCGCCTCCCCTGGAGGTGTCCATGAGCGGAACGGACGGGAAGATGCTGGCGGGACAGCGGGTCCTCGTGACAGGGGCAACGCGCGGCCTCGGTCGTGCGATGGCCGAGGCCTTCGCGGACGCCGGTGCGCGCCTCGTGGTCCATGGCCGGACACCCTCACAGGCGGCAGCGGTGGCGGCAGGTATCGGTGACGGCCACGTCGCGGTGGCGGGCGACCTGCTCGACGCGGGCCTGGGCGGGCGCCTCGCGAAGGCCGCCGAGCGTGGGCTTGGAGGGCTCGACGCGCTCGTCCTGAACGCCGCCGTCCTCGGGCCGATGCAGGCCCTCGCCGACACCGACTTCAAGGCGTTCCGCGAGGTGATGGAGACGAACGTCGACGCCCAGCTGCGCATCTTCGTCGCCTGCCTGCCTGCCCTCCTCGCGCGGAAGGGGAAGGTCATCTGGCTGACCTCGGGGCTCGGGCGCATCGGCGTCCCGCGCTTCGGAGCGTACTGCGCCTCCAAGCACGCCGTCGAGGGGCTGATGAAGCTCGCCGCCGTCGAGCATGGGGCCGCTGGCCTCACGAGCGTCGCGGTGGCGCCCGGCATGGTCCGGACAGAAATGCTGAAGGCGGCGATGCTGGGCGGCGACGTCTCGAGCCACACCGCGCCCGAGGTCGCCGGGCGTGGCTTCGCGCGCCTGCTCGCAGCCCTCGGCCCGGCCCACAACGGTCAGTCCCTCGACATCGACCCCTGGCTCGGCTGAGGCCCTGGCTCGGCTGAGGCCCTGGCTCGGCTGAGGCCCTGGCTCGGCTGAGGCCCTGGCTCGGCTGAGGCCCTGTCAGACCGGCAGGAGCAGCAGGCGCACCAGTCCGGTCGAGCCGAGCGAGGCGAGCGTCCCGTAGCCAGCGACCGCTGCGACGAGAGACGGCCGCAGCCCCGCTCCGAGCGCGAGCGCGCAGGCGGTCAGCATCGGCCCCATGCCCGCCTCGAGCACCGTCGCGTCGGCGTGCAGCCCGTGGACGCCGAGGGCCTTCAAGGCACCCCACGCGACGAGCGGCGCCGCGACCAGCTTGAGCGCGAGCGCCACGGCCAGCGGCCCCGCGTCGGCCGCCACGAGACGAAGCTGCCACTTGAGCCCGACAGCCACCAGGACAGCGGGGACGAGCGCCTTCGACACGAGGTCGAGCGCCTCGGCGACCACAGATGGCAGCCCGCCCGACAGCGTCAGGGATAGCCCGACGGCCGTGACAAGCGCGACAAACGGCGGGAACATCACGATCTTCCGGATGATTTTTGAAGCCCCCGGCGGCCCCGCGACACCGGCCCCCTCGCCAAAGGTCGCGACGACCCAGGTCCCCCACGTCGCGAGTGCGAGGAAGCTCCCGAGTTGGTCGTAGAGCAGCGCCCACGGGACGGCCTCGGGCCCGAGCCACGCCAGCGTCAGCGGCAGCCCGACGAAGGAGGTGTTCCCGAGCGGCACGACGAGCAGCAACGCGCCAAGCAGCGGGCGCGGAAAGGCGAAGAGACGCGAGACGGCCAGGACGAGCCCGATGGACACCCCGAAGACCACCCACGGCACCAACGCCGGCACGAGGACCTCGGGCCCAAGCGACAGCCCGCTGACCTGCCGCAGCACGAGCGCTGGCAGCGGCACGTGGATGACGAAAGTGTTCAGAGCCGCCGCGGTCGCGTCGAGCGGGAGGCCCGGGCGCCGCCGCAGAAGGAGCCCCGCGAGCAGACACAGGGCGACGACGAGGAGTTGCGCCACGTCAACGCCCGCTCAGAACGCACCGAAGAGCTGCCCCGCGAAGGCCTCGCCGCGGCGCTTCGCGGTCAGCAGACGCGGGATGTCCCGCCGCGCCGCCCCGCCCGCGAGCAGGGCCTCGGCGGCCTGCAGCTCTCGGCGCAGCGTCGGGACGAGCAGGTCGCGGGTCGCGACACCCGGCTTCGCCCAGCGCTCGGGCTTCAGCCCATGCACCAGGATGGTCGGCGTCCCGGGGGCCTCAAGGTCGCGGGCGAGGGCCGTGTCGGCGTCCACCTCGCGGGCGAGGGCCGCATCGCCAGCATCCGCCTCGAAGCGCGCCGCGTCCAGCCCGCAGGCCACAGCGAAACCCGCCACTCGGGTGCGAAAATCGGCTGGCGTATCCGAAGTCCAGTCGTCCTGACGCGTGACGAGCATTCTGTGAATACAGCCGAAGCCCCCCTGACGCGTAGCCGCGAGCACATAGACCGCCGCGTCGCGCGCGAGCGGGTGGACGCTCACGAGCGGAAAGGCGCGATACCGGATGGCCACGTCGACCGGGAAGTGCGTCAGCAACGGGGTCAGTACCCGCTCGGTCCGGCGGCACTCGGGGCACTGGTAGTCGCAGAACACCGTGACCTCGACGAGCGGCTCGACGGCGCCAAGCGACGTCGTCACGACCCGCGGTCCATCCGGGCCCTCGGCTGGACGGCCGCAGGCCGCGGGCCCGGCGACGAGCGCCATGGCGAGACAGACACGGACAGCGCGGCGTACGGCGACGAGGGCGGCGTTCGGCATGCAGGGGGGGCTAGCGCATCCACGGACGCTTGGCAACGACGCGCAGACCCCGGACCGCCTCGGCCCAGGGGGGCCCAGGTCCCGCCAGCGCGGTCAGTCGACCTTCTGGCGCAGGATCATGAACTCGACGCGGCGGTTGAGCTCACGGCCTTCCTTGGTCTTGTTGTCCGCGATCGGCACGTCTGGCCCGAAGCCCCGCGCCTGCAGACGCATCGGGTCGACGCGGCCGACCATCACGAGCCGGTTCTTGACGGCCTCCGCGCGCTCACCCGAGAGCTTGCGGTTGTAGGCCGCGTTGCCCTGACTGTCGGTGTGCCCCTGGACCTCGATGAGCTCGATGTGCGCGTTCTCGTTCAGGACCTTGGCGATCTCCTCGATGAGCGGATAGCTCTTCGGCAGGATCTCGGATTTGTTGGTCGCGAAGAAGATCTTGTCGGTGATGACGATCTTTTCGCGCGTGACACACACCCGGCCCTCCTCGGGGCAGCCATCATCGTCCTGGCAGCCGTCGAGGTCCTCGGGCTGCATGACGCACTTGTCGGCGGTGTCGAGGACCCCGTCCTTGTCGTTGTCGAGCTCGGGGCAGCCGTCCTGGTCCTCGAAGCCGTCCTTGTCCTCCGCGTCCGTCGGGCACTTGTCACCCGAGTCCTGCAGCCCGTCCTTGTCGTTGTCGAGCTCGGGGCAGCCGTCCTCATCCTCGAAGCTGTCGCGATCCTCGGCGTCCATGGCGCACTTGTCGCTGACGTCGAGCAGGCCGTCCTTGTCGTTGTCGAGGTCGGGGCAGCCGTCGCCGTCCTCGAAGGCGTCCTTGTCCTCGGCGTCCGTCGGGCAGCGGTCGGTCGCGTCTGGCAGGCCGTCGCGGTCCGAGTCGGCCACGATGTCGGGGCACCCGTCGCCGTCCTCGACGCCGTCCTTGTCCTCGGGGTCCGTCGGGCATCGGTCGAGGTCGTCGAACACGCCGTCGCCGTCCTTGTCCCCGCGCTGGTCGGGGCAGCCGTCGCCGTCCTCGAAGCCGTCAAAGTTCTCGGGCTGCAGCGGGCACTTGTCGAGGTCGTCGGGGATCCCGTCGCGGTCGTTGTCGGGGTCGGGGCAGCCGTCGCCGTCCTCGAAGCCGTCCTTGTCCTCGGGGTCGTCCGGGCACTCGTCAACCTTGTCCTCGACGCCGTCCCCGTCCCTGTCAGTGACCGGGATGGCCTCGGGGATGAAGCGCGCGGGCTGGTAGCCAACCGAGAGGAAGCCGCGCCAGTCCGGGTCGCCGTGACCCTTGAGCAGGCCGAAGCTGACGCCGCCGCCGACCGCGAAACCCCGCGCATGGCGCCAGTGGAGACCCCAACTGCCTTCGAGCGCGGTCGAGTCAGGCTCGAAGAAGCGGGCGATGCGCGACTCGAGGCGACCCTCGAAGATCATGCGGAAGTCCGGTGAACCGAGGAAGGCCGCGACGGCCGCCTGGGTGCCGAAGTCGGTCCCGATGCGCAGGTTGGGGCCAAAGGCGAGCGGCGCGACGGGCGCGGGCGTGAACGGCTCGGTGCGGATGAGGGCAAAGACGTTCGCCATCATGTGGGCGCCGCGCGTGACCGCGTCGAGCAGCAGGCGGGGCATCACGACGAAGCCCTCCTCGCGTCCGTAGCCACCCGCCGAGCCCGCCGGCAGGAAGAGGTCGACGGCGAAGGCGAGGCCCGGGCCGGTCCGGTACGGGCGCAGCGCAGCTGCCTTCAGCGAGAGCCGGATGTCGCCGAGCCCCACGGGCTGGACCTCGTCTCCATCGAGGAAGGTGCCCGCCGCGAGCATGTGGACGGGGACGTCGAGGGCGATCGACAGGTGGTCGAGAAACGCGGCGCTGACGACGAGGTTCGTCGTGCCGAAGCGTTCGACCACGTCCTCGCCCGTGGCGTCCTGCAGGAGCGGCCCGGCCATGTTCGCGATGAGGAACGCGTTCAGCGTGAACTGGTGGCTCACACGCGCGGCCTCGGTCGAGAAGGCGCCGAAGCTGTGGATGGCCGGACGCCAGCGCTGCAGCGACCACTCCTTCGCGTCCTGCGCGTGGGCGGAAGGGCTCGTGAGGGCGACCAACGCGGAGGCCGCGAGGAGGGCTCGGTGGATGGCGGTCATGTCTTCTCCACGCTCGCTCGGAGCTCAGCGCAAGGAATCAGAACTGGTAGGCGAGCCCGATGCGCAGCCCGCCGTACATCGTGTCGCGCGTCTGCAGCTCGACCGACGCGGGGTGGACGTTCGGGGTGAGATCGGTCGGGATGGTCGCCTCGTCGATGGCGACGCGCTCGCGATAATCCTTGGGCTGACTGAGGTTGTAGCCCCAGTGGAGATCGATCGGGACGACGAAGTCCCCCGCGGTGATCTCGATCCCGAAGGCCACAGCGACATAGACGCTGTCGCGCAGACGGTAGTCGACGCCCCTCAGGGCCGAGCGCGAGCCCGGCAGCTGCACCCCGCCCTGCCCGTCGTCGACGCCGCCGTCGGTGATGCGGAAGGTCGACTTGCCCCATGAGGTCAGCGCGAGCTCGGGGCCAACGCCGAGCGACACGCGGGTCGAGCCCGTCGGGACGACCGCCTTGAGCATGATGGGGATGTGGACCGCGGTCCACTTGAGGGTCTGCTCGGAGTCGGCCTTGTACGAGACGCTCGATGCGTTGCCGTTCGTGATGGTCGTCTCGGTGTAGGTCCAGGCGATGGTCTCGAGCAGGTTGTGCTGCACGAACTGGAGCCCGACCTCGAGCCCGAGGTGCTCGAAGAAGATCCCCTCGACGAAGAAGCCCGAGGCGAGCGTGTAGCCGCCGCGCGTCTCATTGAAGATAGGGACGGTGAAGTCTTCGGGAGCCGCCCCCGCGTCCCGCCGGAACGTCGACAGGACGGTGTCCTCGGGCTGGTCCCAGAGCGTGCCACCGCCTCCGAACTTCAGGCCCATCACGAGGCGCGCCGGGCGCGGGGCCTCGACTGGCACGGACTCGGCCGGGACGACCACCACGCGACTCGCGCGGTCAGGGCCCGGTTCGGCGCGGGCTGCGAGCCCTGGCGCGACGGCGCAGAGGCTCGACGACAGGATGAAGGCGAGACGGGCGGGCTGGCTCGACATGCGGACGACCTCGGCGGCACGGACCGCTAGACGGTACGAGCACCCGAGGTCGTCTGTCAATCGGTCCGACCGGCCAGCAAGCGTTCGCACCCCCCGTCCGATCGGACGCAGGCCGAGCACCTGCTCGGAATGAATGAACCCTCAGTCAGGCAGGGCCGGCAGCTGGCGCGCGCCTCAGGTCCTCAGAAGGACACGCGTCCGACGACGAAGTCCTCCTTCGCCTCGGTGAGCCGCAGCGTCATGGCCTGCCGCGTCTCGGTCGGGCGCCCCCAGTCGGTCACGAGCTCAACCTGCAGCGTGACCGAGCCGGCCAGGGCGAGCGCGTCGGAGGCGAAAAAGCGCGTCTTGACCTCGTAGGCGCCACGGATGGCCTTCCGCAAGCTGAAGGTCTCGGGGCCGTAGCCCTGGGTGAAGTCGCGCGAGACCCGCCCGCCGATGGCCGTGAGGTTGTTGCTGAAGAGGGCCTCCTCGCCGCGCGGGTCGAGGACGTGGATGTCCATGTCGGTCAGGTCCGCGTCCCAGCTCATCGTGATCCGCAGGTCGAGCGGCGTCGCGTGGATGACGCGCGCGTCGAGCGGGAGCGGCCCGAGGGTGCCCGGCCGTGCGAGCGCGATGAGGCGGTTCATCTCGTGGAGCGCGATGATCTCGATGCCCTCGAACCGGTCCCACCGGCGCTTGACGACCTCCGCGAGCAGGCCGACAGCGCGCGCCAGGTCGTCGGGCTGCGACTTCGGTGCGAGGCCGCGGCGCCCGAGAACGAGGGCGAGATCCCGGAAGCTCTGCGGCTCCTCTGGGCGCAGGGTCTTGACGTGCTCGAAGACGAAGACCGCGAGGTCGAGCGCGTCGAGCTGGGCCAAGCGATGCCCGAGCACACGGAGAAGGGCGGGCTCGTCGAGGCGCAGCTCGGCGAGGTTCGACAGGATCCGCAGCCCGAGCGCCCGGTCGCCACGGGTCAGGAAGAACTCGGCGACGTCGAGGTAGAAGGACGGGGCCTCACCGTGCACGTCGCGGAGGGCGAGGTAGCGCGCCTCGAGGTCACCCTGCTCGGCCTTCAGGGCCTTCGTCCACGGGACCTCGGGGTCCCACGGGCGGATGGCGATGGTCGCCTGCGGCGCCTGTGGTTCGAGGGCTGTCTCCTCCTCCGCAGCGTCCTTCGCGAGTTCGCGCGATGGCGGTGAGGCGGGGCTCGCGGCACCAGCCCCAAGCTCCCTGATCCCGCGCGAGCCAAAGCCGCCACCGCCGCCCTGGCCATCGCCCGTGAAGCCCATGCCGCCTGAGCCCATGCCCCTTCCGAACGCTTCCTGAGCCCGGCCACCCATCGGCCCCTGCGCCTTGACCGGTCGAACGGGAACGGGCCTGAAATCCTTGGCGTACCAGGCCAACTCCTGCGCCCAGGCCTCGGCGACCTCCCGCAGGCGCACCTCGGCGCTCTCGGACTGCGCCTTCGCGCGGGCGGACCGCGCCGTGTGCCACTCGGCGTGCATTTCGGGCCACGTGTCTGGCGGCTCGATGTCATGCGTGAGGTACTGCTCGAGGGTCTCGAGGACGATCAGGGAGGTCCCGGGCGTCACAAGGCCGTGGGTCTCACCGAGCAGACGGATGGCCTCGGCGTTGCGGGTCGGGTCAGCCGCGAGCTCGTTGAGGCGGGACTGCGCCCAGGCGAAGCGCAGCGCCTCGCCCGGCCTGGAACCGTCCTCGCGCCGCAGCTGGTGGACGCGCGTCACGCGGGCTGGCTGGCCAGGCACGCCGAAGCTCAGCTTGAGCGCGATCTCCGGGGTCAGCATCTGGCCCGACACGTGGACCGGGCCCGTCACAGGCTCAGGCCCGACCGGCCGGACATCCCCGCTCCCGTGGATGATTTCAGCCGCCAACAGTGACCAGACCGGGCGCCCGAGAGAGGCGAGCACGTCCGCGTCCTGGACCCGGGGCAGGTCATGGAAGGCCCCACCGTTGGCGGCCGCGAAGGCCTTGAGGGTCGCATGGGCCGCGACCTGCGACGAGCTCAGGAACCAGGCCGGGGCGGGGAGGCGCAGGTCGGGGGTCGGCCCGAGGGTCGCGAGACCGTCGCTGACGACGACGATGGCGTCGGCCTTTGGCTGTAGCGCGAGCTGGGCGAGGAGATCGAGGCGGGTCGCCCCATCGAGGGTGAGCCCACGGAGGCGGCCCTCAAGGTCGGCGAGGCGGGACGGGATGGCGAACGACTCTGCCGGGCTGACGACGTCGCGAAAGACTGTCAAGTCCACCTGAACCTCGCCCAGCCCGCGGAGCCAGGTCGACAGCAGCCGCACCTCGCGCTCCCGGTCGGCTTCACGGCGTGACATCGAGGCGTCCCACAGCAGCGCGACGCGGCGGATGGCGAGCGGCGGCAGATCTGCGGGCGGCGGCACGCTCTCACGCACCGAAAACCAGGTCCCGCCGGCCAAACGACCGCTGGCGCTGGTCTGGATGAGGGCGGTCGAGGGACGGGCTGGCACGATGACACGCAGGTCCTCGACGAGCGGGCGGTCACGCAGCGTTGTCTCGGCGACCTGGCGTCCGTCAAAGGCGAGCTTCAGGCCGGGGCTCGTCTCGAGGCGAGCCGGCGCGTCGGGCGAGAGGACATCGATTCGTATGGTCGCCTCGGTGAGACGGTCGGGGAACGCGAGCGGGAGGTGGTAGCGCTGTTCAGCGCCCTGCTGCTCGAGGGGCCCCACCCAGGCGAGTCGGATGGTGCGGGTGCCACGGGCCGGGATCGGGAAGACGCGGGTCTGGAAGACGTTGCCGCGCGTGTGCTCGACGAGGCCCGGGTCGACCCCCTTGCGGACCTCGAGCTCGAAGACCCGACGCGCCTCGTCTTTCGGCACGACGACCCCATCGACCATCCGCCCCGCGACGTCGAGGGCATAGCCGCTGACGGTCGCCTCGGGCGGCAGTGGGAAGACGAGGTCGCCCGCGAGCGCCAAGTCGTTCGGGTTGCTGAAGGTCAGCGTCATGCGGGTCTCGCCGAGGTGGCCGACGACCTGGGCCTCGACCGCGACGCGCGCGACGGTGACGTCCTTCAGCGGGCCACGTCGCGGGTCGCTGGCGATGACGAGACGCGGCGTGGCCTGCGGCGACGGGACAGGGGCACGGACCTCGACGGGCCCCTGCCCCGCCCGGGACTGGGTCGAGCTGTCAGGACCGTCGAGGGTGACGATGGGCGCTGGCGCGCAGGCCCACGCCAGGGATGCGCAGGCCCACGCCACGGATGCAGGGACGAGCGCAGAGAGGGTTCGAGCCTGAGGGAATGGCATCATGGCGGGGCTCCGGGGGTGCATGAGACCCGGCTTGGACGCCCCGCCTCGAAAAAAGTTCCGCGTGGCCGTCGGAAGCCACCCGCGGTCCAGCCGAGACCGCCCGAGCTGGTCGCTCCGGACGGCCGCAACCTCAGGCCGCAGGCAGGGCGAGTGCCGCGATGCGGGCAGCGAGACGTTCGCGGAATCGCGTCAGCAGGTGGAGGCTGACCTCGTTGTGACCCTCACCGTAGCCGAAAGGGTTGTCGACGTCCCGGATGAGTCGGTAAAGATACCAGTAGGTCAGGGACATGAAGCCGGTCACCACGCTCGCGGTGACGATCGACTTGAACTTGCATGCGAGCAGCAGCAGGAAGAGCGCGACGATGAACACCTCGAACAGCGTGTAAGCAGTCCCGAGGAAGTCGGTGCGCGCGATGGTGTAGGCGCGGGCCACAGCCTTCCGGAGGGCGTTCAGATCCCCGTAGACGCGGACCGTGATGCCCTTGAGGCTCGGATAGGCCGCCATCGCCTTGACCTGCGCGTCGAGGCGCTTGATGGCGGGGTAGATGTTCTCGGACTTCTTGTCGCGACTTTCGAACCACCCGACGATGGCGTCGGTCGTGGTCAGGACCTCGCCGAGGACGGCCCGCTCGTCGAGCCGGTCTCGCCCGTCCTTGTCGCCGTGAGCGTGCTGTTGAGCGACGCACTCCGTCATCCAGTCCTCGAGGATCTCGAGCTGGCTCGCGACTTCTCCCGGCAGACGCTCGGCTTCCTTGAAGTCGGTCAGCGTCCCGCCGAGCACGAAGCCCATGATGAAGACGACGGCCGTGAAGATGACGTTGAGGTCCGAGTTGTACTCGAGCCAACCCCACGGAGCGCCGCCGCCGAGCCACACATCGAGGCCGTACTTGGCAGTCGCGAGCACGACGGCGACGGGGAGGCATTCGAGCAGCAGGTGGAACCGGTTGCCGGCCTGCAGGCGGTGAGCGGGTACCGTGCGCGGCGTGCCAAAGGATTTCGGCCTGATTGGTCAGGAGCGCCCCTTTGAGGTGCCGACGCCGGTGTACGCCCTTTTCATCTTGGTCATC
>SYAK01000424.1 GCA_005788935.1 Pseudomonadota bacterium | reverse complement strand
GGTGGATGATGCCGCGCTCGTGGGCGACCGCGAGGGCGTCGCAGACCTGAGCGCCGATGCGCGCCGCGCGCGCGACCGAGACCGTGCCCTCGGCCTTCAGCAACGCGTCGAGCCCGCGGCCGTTCAGGAGCTCCATCACGACGTAGAGGGTGCCGTCCTCCTCCTGCCCGAAATCGTAGACGGTCACGATGTTCGGGTGCGTCAGGCTCGCAGCGAGACGGGCCTCCCGCACGAAACGGCGGGCCGCGTTCTGCGGGTCCATGCCGCGCGGCTGCATGACCTTCAGCGCGACGGGGCGGTCAATGGCACGCTGTCGTGCCAGAAAGACGGAGCCCATGCCGCCCTTGCCCAGCAACTTCTCGATGACGAAGCGACCGCCGATGACGCGCCCCTCGAAGGCCGCGTCACCGCTGTTGACGATGAGTGGAGCGCCGTCGTCCGGGCAGTAGCTGACGGCAGCGCCCGGGAAGACCCGGTCGCAGACGGGGCAGATACGTGGAGCGGCGGACATCGAGCGGAGCCTCTTGGCGTGGGTCACGACAGTTTAGCACAGAATACGGCTTCCGACGCAAACGGTTCGGCGGGTTTTCGCGTCGCTGCGCGTTCAGCCCCCTCGCCGCGGCCCTCTGTGTCGACGTGATGACGGACGACATCGGGTCAGAGCCCGAGGCTCGTGCCGAAAAGGCTGGCGCGCGTGGGCGTGGCCGTCAGGGTTCAGGTCGGTACAGGCCGGCCGGGGGTTGACGTGCCGCGCGCGGGGACTATGGGCACCCCTCCATCGGGAGGTCCCTTGAAGCACGCATGCTTGCTCACAGCCGTCGCGGCGATCCACTGGGGTTCGGGCGTGTCTGCGGCCCCGCCGGCGGACTTCGACCTCGAAGGGTGGCACTCGGCGCGTGAGGCGCGGCTCGAGGCGGGGATGGTGCCGCTGCTTGGATGGGGGGCCGCGAGTGTCGCGGGCGGCCTCGCAGGGCGTGTGCTGGCCGAGGGTCGTCAGGCGCAGGGATTCTGGGAGATGACGGCGGGGTGGGGGTTCGTCAACGCGGGCCTCGCGGTGACCTCGCTCCTGACCTTCGGGGAGGAGGCGACGACGCGGGCCTCGCTTGGCGCAAGCCTCGAAGCCTCGCACGACCTGTCGACCGTCTTCTGGCTGAACGCGGGGCTTGACGTCGGCTGGATGGCGATGGGCGCCTGGCTGCAGGAGCGTGGACGCGGCCGGGGCGACGCACGCGCCGAGGGCTTCGGGCAGGCCTTGGTCATCCAGGGCGCGGCGCTGCTGGCCTTTGACGTCGTGATGGGGCTCCTCGAGTCTGGCGCCGCATCCGACCTCTACCCGATTGTCGGTCAGTCGTTGCAGTCGGGGCATCCGGGACAGGCCGTCCAGACGTTCGGGCTTGGCGGCCACTTCTGATGCGTCGTGGCGGTGTCAACTCGGCCGGCGTGCGAATGCCCTGAAGTAGCTCAAGGTCTCGTACGGGACCCGGCCCCCGAGCGCGTCGTGAAGGGGCTTCAAGAACGCAAGCCCGTGGACCTGTGCCGCCTCGGCGAGCTCGGCCTCGACCTCGGGCGGGTAGAAGTCGCGCGGACTGGCGTCGAGGTCACCGTTGGCGATGGCCTCGGCGAGGTGCTGGTGGATGGTTCGCAGTTGCAGCCCGCGGGCCGTCGCGACGGCCTCGGGGCTCCGCAGGACGCGATACGAAGCGGCGCTCTCGTGTGCGGTGGCGCTCGTCTCCCTCGGCAGACCAGCGGCCGCGGTGACACGCGACGTGACGACCTCGTCCGCCAGGGACTCGCGCGTGTTCGAGGCCAACCAGTCGGCGATCGCGGTCGTGAAGGTCGCGCCGAACGTGGCGCTCTTCGCCAAGCCGACGCCCGGGATGGCGAGGAAGGCCTCTGCGGTCGTCGGGTAGGCTCGCGCCATGTGCCGGAGGGCCGCGTCGCCGAACACCACGTAGGGCGGCCAGCCGCGTGCGTCCGCCTCCTGCTTCCGCAGCGCCCGCAGCACCTCGAAGAGCGCCTCGTCGCACGCGAGGTCCGCGCGGCTCGCCTCGGGACCTTTGCGGCCTCCGCTGCTGGTGGTGCCCGCGCTGCCCCGGCTCGCGGCCGACGCCGTGGCCTTGGCGAGGGGGCGCGAGAACGTGAAGGGGCGGCGCTCGGACAGCGCCTGACGGCCAAGCGCCGAGACGGAGACGGTCGCCCATCGGTCCTCGCTCGTCACGAGGTGTCCGCCCGCCACTAGTTGCCGCCCGATGGACATCCAGATCTCGCGCGTCGTCCCAGCCCCGATACCCCACGTTGACAGCGTGTCGTGGCGGCGCGCGAGGACCTGTTCGCCGCGCTTCGCGAGGAGCACATCGACCACGTGGGCGAGCCCGGTCGGGCGGCTCCCGTGCTGCGCGATGCGCAGGACGCAGCTCAGCAGCTTCTGCGCCTCGACGGTTCCGTCGAAGGTCTCGCGCGGGACCTCGCAGTTGTCACATGCGCCGCAGCCGTCCTCGGGCCAGCGCTCGCCGAACCACGCCAACAGCTCGGCACGTCGGCAGCGCGCGCTCTCGGCGAACGCGGCCATCGCCTGCAGCTGCCGTCGCGCGATCGCGGCGGCGTCATCGGGCAGGTCGCGCAGGAAGTGCAGATTCTGGGCCACGTCGCCCGCCCCGAACAGCAGCAGACACTCGGAGGGCAGCCCGTCGCGCCCTGCGCGCCCCGTCTCCTGGTAGTCCCCCTCGAGGGTCTTCGGCATGTCCGCGTGCAGCACGAACCGGACGTCGGGCTTGTCGAGGC
>SYAK01000423.1 GCA_005788935.1 Pseudomonadota bacterium | reverse complement strand
GAACCGGAAGCACTCGGCCCGATACATCATCGTCAGCGTCCACGGCATCCACCAGAGCATCGACAGGTTCATCAGCTCGTGCGCTGCGATGATGCGGTCCTCTCGACCCGGGCGCCAGACGCTCGCCGTCAGCAGGCCCTCGTGGAAGTGCAGGTAGTTGTGTCCGCTGCACGAAAACGACGGGTTCTCGAACAGGAAGCGGGCCTGCTTCGCGAGCTTTCCCGGATGAAACCAGTAATCGTCGCCCTCGCACGTCGCGATGAGTTCGCCCCGCGGCAGCCCGGGCAGCGTGGTGATCGGGTAGATGCCTGTCGAGTAGAGGTTCCTCTCCCGCGCGATGAGCTGGATGAGTCGGGGGTAGCGTGCGGCCCAGGTCCGCAGGACGTCGGCTGTCCCGTCCGTCGAGGCGTCGTCGTGGACGATGATCTCGTACGGGAAGTCGGTCTCCTGCATCAGAAAACCCCGAAGGGTGTCCTCGATGTAGCGGACGTGGTTGAAGGTCATGCAGATGATGGTGACGCGCGGCGTGAGCGCCCCGCCCCAGCGCGCGAGGACGACCTCTTCGGGCGGCGGTTCGGGCGGGCGCGGCAGGACCTCCGACAGCGGTCGTCCGTCAGACCCGGGCACACGCATGCCGCGCGCGATGGCCTCCGAGGCCTCCGCGTAGCGCCCGAGGTTGTGCAGACAGAGGGCCATCTGCCCCCAGCTCGCGGGTGCCATCGCGCCCTTCGTCTCGGCCTCGAGCCGACGAAGGCCGTTGAGCGCGAGCCCCCACTGTTGTCGCGAGACCGCGTCCGTGACGGCGGACTCGAGGTTCGAGCCGGTTGCGGTGAGACAGCCGACCGTGGCCTGGAGGCGCGCAAGGAGTACAGCCGCGCTCTCGCCTTCGAGGGCATGCGCCTCGACGAGGCGCGTACCGAGCTCGTGTCGGTGTTGCGCGTAGGCTTCGGCGAGGACGCGCACGAGGAGTCCGGGACCGCCTCCTGGTGCGGCCTGAGCGCGTGCGGCGGCGGTCGCGACGTGGAGTCCGAAATCGAATCCGCCGACCACGACCGCCCCGACCAGGTAGTCGGGAAAGCCGAGCCGCTTCGGGCCGAGCCTTGCCTCATGCGCCTCGAGCGTCGTCGGGTCTCCTGTGCGCCAGGTCTCGAGGTGCTGCCTCAGGGCCTCGTCGAGCTTGCGCTGGATGTCGGTCATCGCCATGTCGGGCCCCGTGTCTTGGAAGTGGCGCGGTCCCGGTTCAGACCAGTGCGTGCGCGATGGTGCGCTCGAGGAGGGTCTCGAAGCTGCCGCTCGGGCGCCAGCCGAGGCGCTCGGAGATGCGGGTCATGTCGATCGCGTAGCGCCAGTCATGCCCGGGACGGTCGGTCACGAAGGAGATGAGCCGCGCGTGTGGCGCCGCGGACGGGCGGAGCGCGTCCATGATGCCGCAGATTGCGTGCACGACCTCGAGGTTCGAGCGCTCGCAGGACCCGCCGACGTTATAGGTCTCGCCGTCTTCCGCGTGTCGCACGATGCGGTCGATGGCCTCGCAGTGGTCGTCGACGAACAGCCAGTCGCGGACGTTCAGCCCGTTGCCGTAGACCGGGATCGGCCTGCCCGCGCTGCAGGAGCGAATGACGGTCGGGATGAACTTCTCCGCGTGTTGTCGCGGCCCGAAGTTGTTCGAGCAGTTCGACAGCGTGCAGGGCAGCTTCCACGTGTGGGCGTAGGCGCGCACGAGGTGGTCGCTGCCAGCCTTGGACGCGGAATAGGGCGAGCTCGGCGCGTAGGGCGTGGACTCGGTGAACGGCGGGTCATCAGGTCCGAGCGACCCGTAGACCTCGTCGGTCGAGACGTGGTGAAAGCGCACGCTGCGCACGCCGCGGAGGCGCTCCACGAGCCACGCCTTGCGGCAGGCCTCGAGGAGCGTGAAGGTGCCGAGGACGTTCGTCTCGACGAAGGCCGCGGGCCCCGAGATGCTGCGGTCGACGTGGGACTCGGCCGCGAGGTGAATCACCGTATCGATGCGGTGGTCCCGCAGCAGCTGCGCCACGAGCGCGCCGTCCCGGATGTCGCCGTGCACGAAGGAGTGTCGCGACCCATCGGGAAGGTCCGCCAGATTCTCGAGCGAGCCCGCGTAGGTCAGCGCGTCGAGGTTGACGAGGTGAAGGTCAGGGTATGTCCGCAGCAGCCAGTGGATCAGGTTCGAGCCGATGAAGCCCGCGCCCCCGGTGACGAGGATCCGTTCGGGGCGGTGTCGCGTCATGGCAGGATCCGGTTCTGGTTCTCCGACAGGATGCGATTCGCCTCGAGCAGCGAGTCGAAGGTGCCCGCGTCGGTCCAGCGGCCGCGACAGAAGTCGTATTCGAGCTCGGCGCGCTCGATGTAGGCGTTGTTGACCGCCGTGATCTCGAGCTCGCCGCGCTTGCTCGGGGCGATGGTGCGGATGATGTCGAAGACGCTCGCATCGTAAAGGTAGAGCCCGACCACCGCGTAGCGGCTCTTCGGGTTGGCAGGCTTCTCCTCGATCTCGACCACGTGCTTCTCGTCGAGCGCCGCGACGCCATAGCGCTCGGGATCACCGACCTGCTTCAGCAGCACGCGCGCGCCCTTTTCCTGGCGGCGGAAGGCCTCGACATAGGGCGCGATGGCGTATTCGAAGATATTGTCGCCGAGCAGGACGCAAACCCGGTCCCCGCCCGCGAACCCCTCGCCGAGCGCGAGCGCGTGCGCGATGCCGCCCGCCTCCTCCTGGACCCGGTAGGTCAGCTCGCAGCCGAAGTCCTGGCCCGACCCGAGGCATCGCACGACGTCCCCCATGTGGTCGGTCGACGTCACGACGAGGATGTCCCGGATCCCCGCCCCGACGAGTTGGCGCAGCGGGTGGAACAGCATCGGCTCGCTGCCGACTGGCAGGAGGTGCTTGTTGGTCGCCCGCGTCAGCGGGTTCAGGCGGGTACCCTTGCCGCCCGCGAGGATGATGCCTTTCATGGGGTGACTCCCTGATCATTGAAATCTCATGGGCCAGACATCGACGCTCGCCGGCTCTGTCCGTGAGGTGTGACGCTCGCAGGCCACCGTCGGCGCGGTTGGGCGCACCTGCCCTCGGGGCCGAAGGCTAACGTCTTTTCCCGATGACCGCCAAAAACTGTCCGGTCTGTCGCGTGTCAGCGCTGGTCAATCCGCCGCGCCCACGAGCTCGCACGCGAGCGAGCGCGCCCGCTGCACGATCTCCGGCACCGCAGTGGCCTCGAAGTGGCGGGTGCGGAGCAGCCCTCCCGCGGCCCACAGGCCCTCGGAGGGCCCGTCGACCCCGAGCACCTGCCCACGGGCGTCGGTCGGGACACCCAGGCCGAGGGGGTCGTCGCGAACCAGACCGTCCGCCCGGAGCGCTGGCCAAGGCCCACCAAAGGCGCTCGGGTCGCTGCCAGGGCCGGTGCAGACGATGACGCGGTCGACGCGCACCACCGAGGACCCCTCCTCGAGCGTGAGCGTCACGTCCCAACCATCCTCAGAGGGAAAAAGACATGCAATATGACCCATGCGGCGTCGACACCAGCCCTCCGCTTCAAGCTGCCTCGCGAGGTCGATCATCGCGCTTGGCGCGCGGTGGCGGAGACGCTCCCAGGCCGGGCGGTGCACCGTCAGGAAGCGCGACCGCTCGGTCTCGGGCAGCCGCGCCCACAGCCCGGGGATGTGTGGCCGCAGCGCGTCGACCACGGCCTGCCACGGGACGCTCGCGGCGCGCGCGGCCGCGACCTCGCGCTCAAGCCAGGCCGCCACGAGGTCGGCCTCGCCCGGCAGTGCCTCCGGGTCGATCCGCCAGGGCGCGCCGGTCCAGACCACCGACCCGAGGTGCTTTCCGGGCCAGCGCCCCGTCAGGCTGACGATCTCGATGGGCCCTGTATGGCGGCGCCTCCGGAGGGTGGCGAGGACGTCGAGCGCCGTCAGCCCGGTCCCCACCACGAGGAGTCGGTCCGAGGCCGCCACCGTGTCGAGATCTCCCGGGCGCGTCGCGCCGAAGGACAGCGGGACCGCGCGCCCGTCGTGGGTCTGGCGCAGCACCTCAGGGACAGCTGCTGGGCCGTGGCCAGTCGCGAGGACCAGATGCTCGGCCGACAGCGTCCGCCCGTTCGAGAGCTGCACCTCCCAGCCCGCCCCACCTGCGTCGGTCGCCCGCGCGATGCGGCTCGCCCGGGCCCGGACGACTCTCAGGCGGGCGCTGCTCTCCGCGATCGCCTCGACGAGGGCCGCCGAGACGTAGTCGCCGAAGAGTTGTCGGGGCAGCAGCGAGGCCTCCGAGGCCGCCACCCCGCGGCTGCGCGCAAAGCGAAGGAACGCGCCGGGATCCGCGGGGTCGAGCGCCATGCGGGCGGCCGGGACGTTCAGCAGGTGGTCGGGATCGCGCGTGCCGTAGGCCACGCCGCGCCCGAGGGACTCGCTCGGCTCGACGATCGTGACGCGCAGCGCCGAACCGCCTCGCCGCATCAGGTGGATCGCGGTCGCGACCCCCGTGAGGCCGCCACCGACGATCACGACCCGGAGGTCGCCGCGCCCGCTCGGTTGGTCGACGGGCAGGGGCGGTGCGTAGACGTGCAGCGTCAGCATCCGCGAGCGGCCCGCGTTCGCGACCTGATGGGTCGAGGTCGGGGTGACGACGGACAGATCACCGGGGAAAAGCAGCCGCTCGGGCTCGCCAATCGGCGTCTCGCGAGCCTCGCCCTCGAGGACCCTGTAGGCGCCGTTAGCCTCCCCGTGGCCGTGCAGCGCGGTCCAGCCAGCAGAGGAGGCGCATCTCGAAGTCCGCGCCGCGATGGAGGAGCACGCGGGCGTAGCGGTCCTCGGTGAAGACCGCGCGCGCCCTGAGGGCTGTCACATCGACAGGACCCGCGAGGGCCGCGGCGATCGCGGGTCCGTCGAGCGGCGAGTCGGCGAGGCGGGCGATCAGCGGTGCGACGGCCGCGCCGGGGGAGGCGTCGGGGTGAGTCTCGAGGCTCATGGCGGGGTCTCCTCAGACGACGAGCTTGACGCTGACCGCGAGCAGGACGAGCGCGAGCGACACCTGAAGCAGGCGCGGCTTGCTGCGGGTGGCGGCGAGGCTCCCGAGCACCGTCGTCGGGATCGAGCCGACGAGCATGCTCAGCAGCATGTCCGCGTCGACGAGGCCGGCGAAGAGGTAGCCCGAGCCCGCCACCACGGCGAGCGGGATGGCAT